>NZ_JABUCO010000030.1:0-55105 GCF_019835205.1 Rhodococcus sp. BP-261
ACAACTCGTCCGGAATCAGGGCCTGTACACCAGCGCCCGACTCGACGACGACGTGTACACCCTTGTTCACCAGCGAGGACACGACCTTCGGAACCAGCGCCACACGACGCTCGCCGTCACCCGACTCACGGACCACGCCGACGACGACGTGGACCTCTTCTTGCACATCCTTCACACGTAGATCTTTCTGTGGATAGTCCTATCCGAACCCGCCCGTAACGTGCGGGAACGGCTGCAGATACGACAGAGTGCGCGATCACCTTGTCCTGCAGGTGGTCGCGCACTCGACTCGATCGGCCCCTTAGGGCCTACTGTCGGTTCGTAGTTCTCAGTGGCGAGTTCCGAAGATGCGCCACAGCTTTCGTTTCGTCCGCGGATGTGGGCTTTCCAGCGAGAGCCACGATTCGAGTAGACGAATGTCGTCTTCGCTGGTGTCGGAGCAAGGGGAAACTCCCTCGGGCCGAGCACCTGCACCCTTTTCATCCAAAGCGCGCATCAGCCTGTTGATGACGATGTCTTCGTATGCCATCGAGGTCCACCTTTCCCCGTGCTCGGCACGTGCTCCGCAGCGCGACGTTATCGAAACGCTTTGCGGCAGAGCGGTTTCAGAGATTGGACAATTCGTTGTCGTAGTACTCGATACCTTCGCGGATCTCGCGGAGCGGGTCGATGGACATGTCGATTTCGGCGACGCCCCATCCGCTCCACTGCTTCGCCTCGAGGATTCGGGTCCATTCGTGCCAATCGACGACACCGCCGGATCCCATGACGCGGAAGTATTTGATCATCTCATCGTGGCGGACCATCGGCGGTCCGCTGAGTGTGTGCGGGGGGAGATGAACAGCGCAGTCTTTCCAGTGCAGCACCGGTGCGCGGTCCGCGTGTCCGCGCGCGACAGCCAGCGGGTCACCGCCGTCGAGGGCTATGTGCCCGGCGTCGATACACAGCTTGACGCGCGCTGGATCGGTCTGCGACATCAGTGCGTCGATGTCGGCAGTGCGTGAGGCGAGGGAATACGCATCGGTATGGATGGCCAGGTGCAGACCGGATCTCGCCACGACCTCGCCGATGCCGTTCAGCTCCGCGGAGACCTCCGCCATCAGCTCGGGATCGGTGGGTGCGTCGAAATCGGCTGCTGACGCGTCGATTCCTTGAATCTCAGAGAACTCGGCGCGGGGGATCGTGCTGGTGATCAGCGTCGGGCAGCCCACCTCACGGAGAAACTCGGCGTGCGCGGCGGTGTCGTCGTGAAGCTGTCGGCGGGCAGCTCGCTTGGCTGACTCGTCGGATGCATCCAGCACTGCTTTGAGGTGAACGGGTAGTGCGTAGCTGGACGAGAGCACAAGATTGCGCGTGTCGAGTTCTTTCTTGAATGCTGCTGCGGACCCGTAGGAGGTCAGGGCGTTCGCCCACCCACCAGGAGCTGGGGCGAGTTCGATACCGCTGAGGCCGGCGGTGGCTGCGCCGTCGAGCATGCGGTCGAAGAAGGGCTTGGGGTCGACGTCGACGCGTTTCTCCCACTCGGGGTAGGGGAGATCGGCGGGTAGATCCCAGTAGGTGGGGTTGAAGAAGGTGACGATGTCGGTGCTCCACCGCAGGTCCAGGCTCATGCGGTCACCTCGTCGATCGTGACCCACTGGTGGCTGTCGGCGGACTGCATGACCGCGGAGATGACGCGCTGGGTGCGGGTGGCGTCGGCGAAGCTGGGAGAGCCGGCCTGCTTGTCGACGATGGCGCGGACGAACTTCTGCAGCTGCAGTGCAGCGTCGTCGACGTAGCCCGACCCCATGCCGCCGAGCGGGTAGCGGTAGTCCTCGTGGCTTTCGTTCAGCGTGATCGTGCGGAAGCCCTGCTGGTCGGGGTTGTCACTGACCAGGCTGAGCTTGATGTGATCGGAGTGATTCCAGTCGAATTCGACGGTGCCGCCGGTGCATTCGAGCTCGAAGAACATGCGGTTCTTGCGCCCGGAGGCGTAGACGGTGCAGGCGAAAGACCCGATGGCGCCGTTGGTGAACTTAGCCATCCACAGGGCGGCGTCGTCGAGGTATTCACCCTGGCGGCGTTCGTCGTCGGGCAGCCACGCGGTGTTCTCTGCGGGATCTTTGGCGCCGATGATCGCGGTGACGGAGTCGATGTCCCCGACAAGGTAGGACGCGAGATCGATGATGTGCGAGCCGATGTCGCCGGTAACTCCGGAACCGCCTGCGCCCTTCTTCGCACGCCAACCGCTCAGGACGCGGCCGAGCGCGCCGACGTCCTGGGTGTAGTGGGCACGAAACTGCAAGGGGTGGCCGAGGGTGCCGTCGTCGAGCATGCGCTTGACGAACGTCATCGCTGCGGCGTGACGGTAGTTGAACCCGACCTGGCTGACGCCGGTGCTGGTCTCGGCGGCGGCTTGCATGAGGTCGGCTTCGGCGAGATCGTTGCTGATGGGCTTTTCGACGAAGACGTGTTTGCCCGCGGCGAGTGCGGCGATGGCGATCTCGGCGTGCACGGCTGGAGGAGTGACGATATCGATGATGTCGATGTCGTCGCGGGCGATGACTTCCCGCCAGTCCGTGGACCAGTCTTCCCAGTTGAGTCGCTCAGCCGCGGTCTTCGCGCGTTCTTCGTCAGCTTCGACGAGGACTGCCTTACGAATGGTGGCGCCGGTGTCAGCGGTGATCGGCGCCAGCGCCCACCCGAGGCTGTGGGCGTAACCCATGAAGCCGCCGCCACCGATGATGGCGACTTTCAGTTCGGTCATGTCGTTGCTCTCCTTCACGTGCACCTGCCCGAGCTGGACGCGGGCAGAACTGATTCAAGTCGGATCGGTACTACGGGGTTGCCGGCTCGGCGTGTACCGCTTGGGTCTGGGGTGATCGGGTTGTGCGCGAGGCGAATTCGTTCAGATCTGCCAACGTCGGCATGGCCAGCGAGCACTGAGGTCGAGTCGCGACGAGTGCGCCGGCCGCGTTCGCCAGATCCAGTGTCTGCTGTAGCGGCAAGCCGTGAAGCAGGCCGTGGCACAATGCTCCACCGAACGCGTCGCCTGCGCCGAGTCCGTTCACGACGTCGATCGAGATCGGTTCGGAGACTGCGCGTTCGGTGCGTGTGCGAGCCATCACCCCGCGCGGCCCCATCTTGACGATAGCGAGTTCGACGCCACGGTCGAGCAGAGCGTCTGCTGCACGGTCGGGATCAGATTCGCCGACCGCGACCCGGCATTCTTCGAGGTTGCCGACTGTGATGGTGACGTGGTCGAGCGCCTCGGACACGGCGGTGTGGGCGTGGTCTTCGTTGTCCCAGAACATGGGCCGGTAGTCGAGGTCGAGGACGGTATTCGACCTGCGTCTACGGGCCGCCCATGCGGTGTAGTGGGCAGAGCGGCTGGGTTCGCGGGACAAGCCGGTGGCGGTGGCCCAGAAGATGGGCGCCTGCTCGATCAGATCGAGGGGCAGGTCACTGTCTTCGATGTACATATCAGGGGCGGTGGGCTTGCGGTAGATGTAGAGCGGAAAGTCATCGGGAGGGAACACTTCGCAAAACGTGATCACCGACTGCAATCCTGGGACCGGGGTAATTCCGGTGTTGTCGACACCGAGGCGCCCGATCTCGGTGCGTGCGTATTCACCGAAGGGATCATCGCCTGTGCGCGTCACCAGACGCACCGAATTGCCCAGTTGGGCAACGGCGACGGCGACGTTGGTGGCGCTGCCTCCGATGGATTTGCTGAAGCTTTCGATATCGACGAGCCCGACGCCGAACTGCTCGGGATAGATGTCGATGCAGACGCGCCCTACAGCGACAACGTCGGGGATGGTGTTGTTCGGTGCGTTCATGCTTGGGTCGCCCAGACTCGGTCGGTGATCTTCTGCAGATTTTTCGCGGCATGGCCGTTCAGATAGTCGCCGGGATGCGGCGCTTTCGTGGCTTCGCTCCACACCGCGCGGCCAGCGAGGAAGCCGCTGGCTCCGCCAGTAACGGCAGACGCTGCGGCGTCGGGAAAATTTTCCCCGCTGACGCCGGAAGACAACACGACCCACGGGCAGTACAGCTGCTCGGAAATCGCGCGCGCGGTGGTCGTGGCGAGCTCGCGGTCCTGTTCGCCGGTGTAGACGACCTCGGTCTTGTACAGATCGGGCTGCGTCGCGGCGAGATCGGCCGCGGCGGTGATCAGGGCGTCGGCGAAACCCTGCGGCGAGACGGTGTCACCCTCGCGCGGGCGAACCACTCCTTCGAGGACACCGGGCAGACCGAGTTCACGGCAGCGCTCCATGAACGCGTGGGCGAGGTCGACAGCTTCGCTGCGTCGTGCAGGGTGCCAGGGCAGCAGGAACTTCAAGGCCTTGGCTCGGAACTGCTCGACGGTCTCTGCGGTGACGGCGTCGTCGAGGACGGCGATGTCGACGGGGCCGCCGACCTCGCTCGAGGACAGGATGTCTGCGGCGAGGATGACCGGGCAGCGTGAGCTTTGTGCGGCGGCGAGGCCGAAGTCGCTGTCGAGGAGTACACCGCTGGCGGCGTCGCCGACCGCGTCGATGACCTGGGCTTTGAATGCGGTCAGGTCGTCGTCGGTGACGGCCGCGTTTCCGCGGCCGGTGCTGAGCATGTGCCGCAATGATCCGCGTTGGTCGACGGCGACCATGGTGAACAGGCCGCGTGAGTCGCGGAAGACGTCGATAGGGTTGGCGGAGCTGGCTTTTGAAGTGGTTTGGGTTGGGCTGTTCATCGAATTACCACCGGGTTGACGGGGGCGCCGCTGGCGCCGGAAATCTTCAAGGGGGCTGCGGTGTAGAGGAAGCTCCACCGCTTGTCGGCTGCACAGGCGTCGGCGAGTGCATCGAGTTGGCAGAGCTCGGTGAACGTGACACCGAGGTTGCGCATGAGCGCGCAATGCAGCGGCAGCTGCAGTCCACCGGGGTAGAAGCTGAGTTCGTTGGCAATGGTGTCGGTGACGAGGTTCGGAATTTCCATTCGCTGGAACCAGTCGACGAGTTCGCGGCTGTATACCAGGCCTGGTTCGTTCCAGTCGCGGTAGAAGTCATCGCCGGAGCTGCGGTAGTAAGAGCCGATCCAGCCGGTGCGGATGATCAGTACGTCGCGCGGCTCGATCGTCGTGCCCTGAGCCTCGGCGGCCGCGAGCAAATCGTCGAGTGTGATCGGTTCGCCGCTGTCGAGGACCTCCTTGCCGCGCGCTCGGGCGATGTCGATGAGCACACCGCGCCCGACCACGCCGCGTTCGGCGATCGGAAGCACCGATGCCTTCTCGAGCTCACCGACGGTGCTGTCGGCGGGGTAGCCGTTCCACACCTGGTCGCCGTACCAGTAGTGCGCGAGTGCGTCGTACTGGGTCGAGCCTTGGGTGAACATTTCGATCTTGTCGTCTGCCCAGTGATGGCCGTCGCTGGGCTCGGGCTCCTCGCCGCGGGCGAAGAAACCTTCGTCCATGACAGCGGTGCGTACCGCCGGTTCGCGGCCGGGCCAGACAGGGTCGGGTCGCTCTGGATCGCCGATGGGCACCTGCAGGGTGAACACTTCGCCGCTGCTGACCGCAGCCATACCTCGAAGTACTTGTGCTGCATCGAGATAGTTGAGACTGCCCACCTCGTCGGCTGGGCCCCACTTGCCCCAGTTCTTCGGGCTGTCGGGGCCGAGGAGGGCTTCGATCGTGGTGGCGGCAGGGTTGTCCGACTCGGTTCGATCCGACACAGGATTGTCCTTTCGTGCTGTGGGACAACGACGATCGCGTGTAGTCGTTGTCCTCGGGCCGTGGCGCTCGGCTGTGGGGCCGAGCGCCACGGCGCTTGTGGCCTGGCTAGTTCTTCGGTGCGGCTTGTTCGAGCAGTCGCTGGATGTAGAGGGCGCGGTGGACGTCGACCTCGTGCGATTTGCCGGACTTGACGACCTCGGCGAATTCACGCCGAATGACGTTCGGCGCCTCGGGATCTCCGTCTTTGCCGACGAATTCGCAGGAAAGTTCGCCCTGCTCGGTATAGACCTTGACGCCGGCGACGTCCTCGACAACAGGGCTTGTCAGCGACAGCTGCGCCTGACTGATCACGCCGCCCTCGTGAGTGGCAGTGAGGATGTACCACCGCTTCAGATCACCCTCGCCGCGGACCTCGACGATCGGTCCGACTGCGGCATCGAGAGTGTCGAGGACGTGCGGACCGAGATCGAGCAAGTTTCCTTTCTCGAGTCGCCACGGCGTCGCGAACGTTCCGCCCGGCAGTGCGGCTTGGTTGATGTAGTAGCCGACCGCACCGATCGGGGTCTGCGCGCGAGCTTTGTCGAGGAAGTCGCGGATCTTCGGGCTGTAGCGGTTGGTGAACATGACCTGCGTGGGAACGCCGGCCTCGTCGATCGCCTGCACGAGTTTCTCTGCCTGTGCCAGGTCGATGCCGAGTGGCTTCTCGAGCAGCATCGGCTTGCCTGCGGCTGCAGCCTGTGCGGCGAGATCGGCCTGAATGAACGGCGGGACCGCGAACACCAGAGCGTCGACGGAGTCGAGCAGATCCTCGAACGACGGCGCGACCGTGCCGCCGAATTCGTCGGCAATTTCCTGTGCCGCTTCGGGTCTGCGTGCCCACGTGGCTGTCAATTCGGTTTCGGGGCCGCCGGTGATCATCGGTGCATGGAAGATCTTGGCCCACGGGCCCGCTCCGACCAGTCCTACTCGTACTGCTGACATCGTGTGTACCTCTTTCTCGTAGTGCAGTGGAACGTCTTGCTGGGTGGTGGTCTGATCGGAACAGGGCGTCGGCGGGTGGTCGAGATCAGTGCTGCTGAGCCTGCGCCTCGCCCGTGGGGTCGGTCGCGGCGATGTCGCCTTCGGCGCGGCCCAGGCGGGCGTACACCTCTGGCCGGTTGCGCTTCATGTATTGCGCAACAACGCATCCGACGGCGAGGAAGGCGACGAGGACGAGAAGCATCCAGAGATTTTCGCCGGGCTCACCGCCGACGAGCAGGTCGAACCGGACGACTGCGAAGATCACCACTGTGCCGAGGATGACCAGGGCGATCAGCGGTGCGATCGCCACTCGCCACAGGCTTTCCCCTGCGGGGCGGCCGGTTCGGGCGAAGTAGCGGAAGACTGCGAAGCTGACGAGAGCCATCAGAGTGAGCACACCGGCGGTGCCGATACCGCTCCCGCCGCCGATGATCTGATTTTCGTCGGGAATGGTCAATGCCGCGAGAACGAGCAACACACCTACGATGATTGCGTTCACGGCGGAGGCCCGGTACGGAGACTTGTGCTGGGGGTGCACTGCAGCGAGGAAGGGCGGCAGCGCCTGGTCGGCGCCGAGATTCTGCAGGTAGCGGGCGACGACATTGTGGGTGGACAACACCGCAGCCAGAGCAGAAGTCGCCACGAGCACGAGGGTGATGTTGGCCAGGCTAGGGCTGACGTAGGTGGCCATGGCGGTGTCGAACATCGACGTCGGTTCGGAGTTCGCACGATCCGCAGCGCCTGGGCCGTAGGCGACGATCAGCGAGTAAGCGGACACCGCATAGAAGCCACCGATCAAGACCACGGCCATGTACGTCGCGCGCGGAACAGTCCTGCTGGGATCACGAACCTCGTCGCGATACAGCGCGGTCGCCTCGAATCCGACGAAATTACCGAAAGCAAAGAGCAGCGCCAGTCCCGTGCCACTGTTGAAGAAGTTGGTCGGGTCCAGCGGCGCCGCAGACAAACCACTGTCACCGCCCTTCGCGAGGACGAAGACATTGAAGATCGCGACCAGGATGACCTCGAGGACCATGACTGCGCCGAGAAACTTGGCGGACAGTTCGATCTGAAAGTGGCCGAGCACTGTTATCAGCACCCAACCCGCAGCGGTACACGCCCACCACGGAACGGATGGACCGCCGAGGCCCTCGATAGACGAGGAGATCATAACGCCGGCGAAGGTGTAAATGCCGACGTTGAGCATCATGTACGACACCGTGGCGAGGTAGGCGCCGCCGACCCCGAATGTCTTGCCCAAGCCCACGCTCATATAAGCGTAGAACGCACCCGGACGCTGAATGTGCCTGGTCATGGTGGTGTAACCGACGGCGAAAATCGCCAGCCCGATCGTGGCGGCGACCCAGGCAAGGGGAGCAGATTCGCCGACGAAACCGATCGCGAACGCAATGTAGCCGGAGACTGTGACGATCGGCGCCGAGAATGCGAGCACGCTCAGCACCAGCGACGTCGCGCCGAGATTGCCCGACAGGCGCGTCGACGACGCGCCTGTACCGTCGGCAGCCGCCGGGGGGAGGTTGGAAGCTTTGGTCACGGTAAATCCCTTAGGTGGAGGGGAGAGTGTCTGTCGCTAGTTCTGTCGATTGTTGCGCAGGTCACTAAGCGATAGACGTACGCTACCTAACGTTCGTAAGCTTGTGAAGAGGAATCGGGATTTCGGTCACACGATGTTTACAAGACTCAGTGAATCACACTCGACTTACTAACGATAGTTAGGGTAGTGTGCGTCACATCGCATTGTTGACCAGTGCAACCGCCCTTCCTCCGCTGTCCAGGAGACTGCCATGTCGCTCGACCACGGTTCGACTGCCGCCACCACCCCTGTGGCCGAACCTCGCCCCCAGCATCCCGGTGCCCGTCATGTAGCCATCGTCGGCTGCGGACCGTCCGGGTGCTACACAGCTCTGGCCCTGCGGCGGTCACTACCGGATGTTCACGTCACTATTTTCGACGTACGCCCGACGCCGTTCGGGCTACTTCGTTACGGCGTTGCACCCGATCACCAGGGTATGAAGAACGTCAGCCGGCAATTCGATCGGTTGTTCGGCGCCGAGAACGTGCGATTCGTCGGCAACGTCCGCGTGGGACAGGATCTGCCGTTCGCAACCCTCGAAGAGCATTTCGATGCAGTCGTGGTGGCGACCGGGTTGGCGGTCGACCGCCCGCTCGCAGCACCGATCGATGCCGGGGCGAGCGTGGTCGGTGCCGGCCAGTTACTCAGGCTCCTCAACGGCGACCCCGACAGCGTTCTGCGCGGTACGACCCCGTCGCAGCTCGGATCCGAGGTCTTGATCGTCGGAACCGGGAACGTCGCAATGGACGTGGCACGACTGTTGTGCAAATCCGACGAGGGCTTCGAGGGCTCGGACGTCGACGACGACGCGCGACAAGCATTGGCGACCAACGCTATCGAACACCTCGTTCTCCTGTCCCGGGGACCGAAGGAACGGGTGCGATGGGATGCGTCGATGTTCGCCGAGCTGTGCGCCCTACCAGGAGTCACGGTATACCTCGACGGCGAGCTCGAATTACGATCCGCGGCAACAGATCGTCCCGACGCCGGCCGTTCCGTTCGAGTCGATGTGCGATTCAGAGAAATTCCGACAGCCATCGCCACCGACGGACAGCGCACGATCGTGCGGACCCGGTTCAACGACGATCCCGCAGCCCCCCAGCCGGATCGGTCGGGGGAGGCGTTCACCCATCACGTCGACACCGTCGTCACCGCAATGGGTTTCATCGACGCACCCAGCGGCTTCGACCAGACACTGAACGACCGCGTGGTGAAGGTCGGCGGGTGCGAAAGCGGCGCCCTGGGCAACCTCGCCGAAAATCGCGCCCTCGCCAAAATCGCCGCACAACAAGTCATCTCGCTTCTGAAACAAACAACCGACGCTCGTGACGGATGGCACGGCATCGAACAAGAATTACCGGACAGCGCGATCACCTTCGACGACTGGACACGGATTGATCGCGCCGAGATCGAACGCGCACGTCCAGGCCGCGTACGCCGCAAGTTCACAGCCTGGTCGGACATGACCGACCACATCGCCCGCTCTACCTAGTCATCGGTTGTCGAACCGACAACCACTCTCGAGACAACAGCCCCACCGAAGAAAGGACACCTCCGTGACTCTGGTTCACGTTTGGTACGGCACCGAATCCGGTAACGCCGAAATGGTCGGCGACGAAATCGTCGACGCACTCAAGAGCGCCGCAGTCGACGCGCAGCTGCGCGAACTCAGCGACCTCGAGGCCAGCGACGTCGCCGACACGCAACTCGCCGTCGTCATCACCTCCACCTACGGGGAGGGCGGACTACCGGCCGGCTCCGAGCCGTTCTACGAGACGCTCGACACCGAGCGACCTGACCTGAGCGGATTGCGGTTCGCCGCATTCGGCCTAGGCGACAGCAGCTACGACAACTACAACAACGCCATCAAGACCCTCTCCTCGCTGCTCGTCGAACTCGGCGCCACCCAGATCGGCAATACCGGCAAGCATGACGCCACCACCGGGCTGGATCCGGTGACGGTCGCCCGCGAGTGGGCCGACAACGACGCCCTCCCGATCCTGATTCCCGCATCGGAGCGTGCAGTGACCACCACGACCGAGTACCGGGCCGACCTGTTCCCCTGGAGCAACAAAGAATTCCAAAACGATCCACACCCTTGGTACGACAAGGCCCGCGAGATGGGCCCGGTCCATCAGACCGACGAACGAACCTTCGTCGTCCTCGGCTACGAGGAAGCGATGAAATTCGTCAAGGCCCCGAACATGAGTATCCGTGAACCGGGCTGGGTCGAGGAAAACCCGTGGTTGGCGTTCGGGCACACCGTTCTCTCGCTCGATCCGCCGGAGCACACCCGTGCGCGCCGCCTGTTCTCGAAGTGGTTCACCCCCAAACTGATCAAGCAGTGGGTCGAAGCCACCCGTACCTCGATGAACGAGATCCTCGCCGGCTACGAAGCAGGACAAACCATCGACGCGCACTACGACCTCGGGGTGCTGCCGACGCACACCACGATGGCGCAGGTCCTCGGGTTCCCCGACGGTGAGGTAGAGCCGCTGTTCTGGGCGCTGTGGAACGCCATGCTCATCCAGGCAACCGACCCGGCACCGGGCATCCGTGAGAAATCCATCGAAAACCTCGACTACATGTTCAACACCACCGCAGCGCTGCTCGAGGAAAAGAAGGCCAACCCCGGCAACGGTCTAGCCGATGAGATGCTCGCCGCCGCCGCACGCGGTGAGGTCACCGACCGCGAGGTACTCGAAAACATGGTGCTGTTCTACATGTCCGGTGCCCCCAATCCTGCCTACCTCGTCGGTGCCGGCTTCGAAATCTTCGCAGAACGCCCCGACGTGCTCCGCGACTTCCGCGACAAGCCCGAAACCCGCGAACGCATCGTCAACGAAATCGCGCGGCTGAACCCGGTCGAGCTCCTGCTGACGCGCTTCCCGACCGAAGACGTCGAGATCGCCGGCACGATCATCCCGGCCACATCCATGGTCAAATTCCCCATCGGCGCGGTCAACCGTGACCCCGCAGTCTTCACCAACCCGCATGAATTCGACTACCACCGCCCGATCGAGACCAGCCGCAACCTCACCTTCGGGCTCGGAACCCACAGCTGCGCAGGACAGATGATCGCCCGCGCCGAAATCGACGTCATCTTCACGATGATCGCCGAGCGGTTCTCCACCGTCACCCTCGCCCAACAGCCCACTCGCGTGATCACCGACCGCCTCGTCGCATACGACAAGATGCCGATCACGCTCAGCTGACCCACCCGCGTCGGGCTGGGCGGCCCAACGGCCGCCCAGCCCGACCCGAATACTCGCCGAAGCCCCCGGTGGTTTCCGTTCCAACCACCCTTGATCCGGCCGCCAACCCTCCGGCGGCGTGCCCACCGAAGGACTCCCATGCCCCTCTACACTCCCGAATCACCGAACCCCACGCATCAGCAGCGGGAAGTGGACGTCGAACGTCTCCTGCAGCGTGTCCCCACCGGAATCTTCGTCGGCGGGTCCTGGCGAGAATCCTCCGACGCGAGCACCCTCGCAGTCGAAAACCCGGCAACGGGCAAGACGCTCGTCGACATCTCCTCCGCCACCGTCGCCGACGGAGCAGCTGCACTAGACGCCGCCACCGCTACCGCCCGCAGCTGGGCTCGCACCGCCCCCCGCGAACGGGCAGAAATTCTGCGCCGTGCGTTCGATCTACTCACCGAGCGCACCGAGGATTTCGCTACCCTGATCTCTCTCGAGATGGGTAAGCCGCTCGCTCAAGCCCGCGGTGAAGTCACCTACGGTGCCGAATTCTTCCGGTGGTTCTCCGAGGAAGCAGTGCGCGTCGACGGCCGATGGGCCGTCGCCCCCGATGGCCGGACACGGTTGTTGACCATGCGTCAGCCCGTCGGTCCCACCTTGATGATCACGCCCTGGAACTTCCCGCTCGCCATGGGAACTCGCAAGATCGGACCGGCGGTCGCCGCCGGGTGCACGATGGTGATCAAGCCGGCCTCGCAGACACCGCTGACGATGCTCACCCTCGCCGACCTACTTCGCGAAGCCGGCGTCCCCGCAGGTGTGCTCAACGTGATCCCCACCAAGACCAGCGGTGCGGTGATGACGCCGCTCATCACCGATCCCCGACTGCGCAAGCTCACCTTTACCGGATCGACACCGGTGGGCAAGAACCTGATTCGACAATCCGCGGACCAAGTCCTCCGAGTGTCCATGGAACTGGGGGGCAACGCACCGTTCCTGGTGTTCGACGACGCCGACCTCGACGCCGCCGTCGACGGCGCCATGCTCGCCAAGATGCGCAACATGGGTGAAGCCTGCACCGCCGCGAACAGGTTCTTCGTCCACGAATCGGTCGCGCCGGAGTTTTCACGCCTGCTCGCAGACCGTATGAGCAAGGAGGTGCTCGGGCCCGGCATCGACAACGGTGTCACCGTCGGACCGCTGATCGACGCCAAACAGCGCAGCAAGGTCGCAGAGCTCGTCGACGACGCCACCTCACGCGGCGCCGACATCGCCACCGGCGGCACCGTCCTGGACGGACCCGGCTACTTCTACACCCCGACCGTCCTCACCAACGTCCACCCGGCAAGCGCAGTCCTGCGAGAAGAAATCTTCGGGCCGGTCGCGCCCATCGCCACCTTCACCGACGACGACGAAGCCATCGCACGCGCCAACGACACTGAATACGGACTTGCCGCCTACGTGTTCACCGGGAGCACAAGTCGCACCATCGCAGTCAGCGAAGCACTCGATTTCGGGATGATCGGCATCAACCAGGGCATCATCTCCAACGCCGCAGCACCGTTCGGCGGCATGAAGCAGTCCGGGTTCGGCCGTGAAGGCGGATACGAAGGAATCGACGAATACGTCGAAACCAAGTACGTCGGTATCGATCCACATGTCAGCGGCGCCGTGCGATACCGCCCCACTGTCCGCTGATCCAGGTCACCGAAGGATTAAAAATGACGACCCAGCGAGCAGCTTGCCGATACGCCCAGGCGAGGCGTGCACAGATCCAGCCGCTACGATCATGACGGTGAGCACACACAGGTCGGCGACATCGGCATCTGCCGCGCTCGGCCCTGTCGACACCGCTTCATCGCGGCACTACGCGCTCGACGAGTTCAGCCGTCAATTCGACTCCACCAGTCGCGACGGAATGTCCCCGGCGAAGCGAAGGGTGCTCGAAGCATTCCTGAACCTGTGTGTCACTCACGGCATGTACTCGGTCAGTATGCGCACACTGGCGAAAGAGCTCGACATCAAAGCGCCCAGCATTTACACCCATTTCCCTGGGGGGCGAGACGAAATCATCACCGAATCACTGCGGTGGCAGTTCGGACAGTTCAGCAACGCTCTCGTCGACGCGGTGACAGGCGCACCGGACGCGTCCACCTTCTGGGATTCGATGGTGCGCCTGCACTTCACCCGCCAGATCGAGCTGCCCGAAAGCAACCTCTGGGACCTCATCGTGGCCACCGACCGCACGGCCCACGTACTGCCGCCCGAACTCAGTGAGCGAGTGACGCGCTGGGTCGAGTTGTACGAATCGCTGTACATCGCGGCGGCCTGGGACATGGGCGTCGCCGACACCGCCCGGCGGGTCAAAATCGTGATGACACTGCTCGAAGGCGCGTCCCGCTGGTTCGATCCAGGTTCCGGCGCCGACACCATCGACACAGGCGCCGACCAGGCCGTGCTCCTGAGTCGTCAAATCTTGTCTCTACCAATCACTTAGCGAACTACACCAGTGCGGAAAACCCGCACTGCTCGCGTCGCCCTGCGCTACTGTCTAGCTAACGATCGTTCGTCAGTGCCATCGCGTGATGCGCCCCGTCCAACCACAACCCACACACGGAGTAAGCACATGATCAACGTCAAACGAGCATTCGACCATCTGGGAATGGCGGTACCGAATCTGGAACAGGCGGTCGACTTCTTCGTCGACGCGCTCGGCTTCGACGTCGTGATCACCGCCGGACCCTATGACGATTTCGGCTACATCTGGCCCGGTGAAACCGAGCCAGAACCCGGCACGCTTCGACAGGCGAACCTGGTACTCGGAGACTCGTTCAATCTCGAACTGCTCGAATACACCAACCGTACCGCCGAACTGCCGAATGCGGCGCCGCGCCCTGCCGACCCCGGGGGATGGCACCTGTGCATGCATGTCGACGACATCGACGCCGCCAGTGCAGAACTGACCGCGCGGGCCGACACCGAATCGATCTCGCCGGTCATCCGCGAACAGGACGACATGGACGGTCTCAAGTGGGCGTACTTCCGCACCGATTGGGGCCTGGTTCTCGAACTCATTCAATGGCAGCCCGGGATGCCGTACGAGCGGAGCACCAGCCACCGCATGGCGCTACCCCGCTGGGCTCCGGCCTGACAGACCTCTCTGCACCACGCACACTTTTCGACCCCGGCGTCTGCGTCGAACTTTCGCGTGGTGACCCCACTGTCCAGCAACCGAAGTGCACCCCACCGGTGGACTGACACCACCAGGTACCGGCCTTACAGAGGAATGACGAATGGAAACTACGCTCGCCGAGTCCAGACGAACGTTGGCCCGCGAACGCGTGGCGGTGTTCGCTGTCTTCGTATCGTTCGGTCTCGTGCTGGGCACGTGGGCGGCGCACCTGCCGTCCGTGAAATCGGCCGTGGGTGCATCGTCGTCGAGCATGGGCGCGATCCTGCTCATCCTCGGCGTCGGGGCTGTTCTCGGCATGCAAGTAACCGGATACGCGGTGGACCGCTACGGCAGTGGACCGGTGGCCGTCGTCGGGGCGGCGGCGATGTCGCTGGCTGTCATACCCCCGCTGGTGCTGACGACATGGTTGACCGTCGCAGTCGCCGCCCTGGTGCTGGGCTTCGCCGTCGGCATCAGCGAGGTAGGAATGAACGCCGCAGCGGTCGAGGTCGAACGCGACTATCAGCGGCCCATCATGGCCGCGTTCCACGGAATGTTCTCCATCGGAAACGTCATCGGCGCCCTCGTCGGCGCTGCGGCATTCGCCCTGAACGTCGGAGTGACCGCAACAGCAGTAGTCGTGGCAGCACTGTCGTCGATACTCGCGATCGTTGCGACACCGACCCTTTCGCGGCGTCGCAGCGGCGCACCGAATTCCAGTAGCGACAACGACACCGCTGACAACGGCCCCGGGCGTGCACCCCGCCAACGGTGCCGACTGATCTTATTGGGGACCTTGGCCTTCCTGTTGTTGCTGACCGAAGGCTCTGCGATGGACTGGAGCAGCTTGCACGCCCAACAGCACCTCGGCGGAACGCCTAGTGCCGGCGCTCTCGCATTAGCGTGCTTCGTCTCGGCGATGACGGTGGGCAGATTCACCGTCGACCGGGTCGCCGAAAAAGTCGGCCCCGTCGTGGTACTTCGCGGCGGCTCTGTCCTCGCGATGGCCGGCCTCGCCGTGGTCGTTCTGTCCCCCGCACTTGCGGTCACATGTGCCGGATGGGTGCTGCTCGGATTGGGTCTTTCGGGCTGTGTGCCACAGGTCTTCACCGCAACCGGCAACCTGCAGGGAACCTCTGCGAAAGACCTCTCCCGAGTCGTCGGCGCAGGCTACCTCGCAGTCCTCGCCGGACCCGCCGTCGTAGGATGGCTGGCCGATGTCGTCGGCCTCAACAACGCGTTCGTTCTCCCCATCATCGCCATGGCGATCTGCCTCGGTGCAGCCAACGTGCTCGCGGTACCGAAACGCACTTCTGCCTGATGCTCACGCGCGGAGACGGAGACGGTTACCGGACAGACCATAAGCGACATCGCCGAACGGCGACTCGATGGACATCAGCATCCGCCGTACTAGAGCTGATGTACAGAACACCGAAGACGACGCGCGCATCGGCCTCGAAAGCGTTGAATCTCAGCACAGGAGCTGCAACGAGCCTCATTGCGTTCATGCGGTCCGCCTACCTGCTGGACGAAACTCCCGTCGCCGAGAGCCGGCGGGGTAGGCCCACGACCGAGTCGTCGGCGCACCCGAACGGCCCCGTCGCGCTACTCCTCGATCTGCAGCACAACGGCTTTCACGCAGCAATTGCGAACTTGGAGGGTGCCCTGCGCCCGGTCAGCGACCACCGCAACGGGTCCATTGACTCGTCGTTCGCCGCAGCTCGCGCCGCTATCACCGCCGTGGCCGAGCAGTACGGGAGCCGCATTCGGGTGGTCGTGGTCTGCGACCGGGAACGGCCCAGCCCGGCAGGAGAGGGACAGTCGGTCATCGACTGGGTTCGTTCGATCGATGGCCTGAGTTCGATTCTGTCTGAGGATATTTCGGCAATCTTCGTCGGCAGGACCTCGTTGGAAGCGCAGGCGGAAGCCTTTACTGGAGCCGCGGCGGGCTCGCACAGGTCACTGCATCTGGTGGTCTCAGACGAAGCCACCGGGGCACTCGTCACCGACGGCAACGTGGTCGGCGACGTCCACGGATATGGACACCTCCCGTTCGGCTCGTCGTCGCACCGATGTTCATGCGGTGCGCGAGGGTGCTGGGGAAGTGCAATCGACGGATATGCACTTGCCGCACTGTGCGGAGATCCGCGCCCCGCCGACCCCGACCTGTATGTCCGAGAGGTCGCTGCCTCACTCGACCGAAATCCACCCCGTGCAAACCTGCAGTATGCGGCATTCGAATCAGCGGCAGCTATATTCGGCAAAGCCGTTGCCGCACTGGTCAATCTGTGCGATCCAGACGTCGTTACCTTGGGTGGTGTAGGGCCGATTCTTCGGCGAACCTGTCCGGGCGCTTTCACCTACGCGTACACCAACGGCCTGATGTCCGCCAGAAAGCAGGGGATTGCGAACAGGATTCTCGACTCCGTTCACGGCCCACACGGCGGGATGATCGGCGCTGTCGACATCGCGCTGCGTCATCTGCGGGCACCGGCCGCGTTGGAGGCATGGTCGAGACGGGCCGAAACGGCGAATACCTCTACAAGTGAACCAAATTGAAGACGTCGAACCCCCGAACGCTCTGCGCGCTTTGGACCAGACCAGAAGAGGACCTGAACATGGCTGCTTCCCGCATCGAGCTCGCCCGCGTGGATCTACGCGGCCGAACTCCATCCACCGCCGAACTACGCGGCGCTCTCCCACGAGGCGGAGTGGATGTCGACGCGGTGCTGCATCATGTTCGCCCGGTCGTCGACGCGGTCCGCGATCGTGGTGTCGACGCGGCCCTCGAGTACAGCGAGCAGTTCGACGGTGTCCGCCCCGATCGGGTGCGGGTGCCGGCCGAGGCGCTGGTCAAGGCGCTCGACGAGCTCGATCCCGCGGTGCGCGAGGCGCTGGAGGTCGCGATCACGCGTACCCGCGTCGTGCATGCAGATCAGCGCCGGACGGACACGACGACCGAGGTCGTCCCCGGGGGCACTGTGACCGAGCGTTGGATTCCCGTCGACCGCGTCGGGCTGTACGTGCCCGGTGGTAACGCCGTCTACCCGTCGTCGGTCGTCATGAACGTAGTGCCCGCGCAGACCGCGGGCGTCGGCTCGCTCGTCGTCGCATCACCTCCGCAGGCGGAGTTCGACGGTCTGCCGCACCCGACGATCCTTGCTGCCGCGCAGCTGTTGGGTGTCGACGAGGTGTGGGCTGTCGGCGGTGGCCAGGGCGTCGCTCTGCTGACCTACGGCGGCACCGACACCGACGGTACCGAGCTGGCCCCGGTGGATCTGATCACCGGCCCCGGAAACATCTACGTCACTGCCGCGAAGCGGTTGTGCCGTGGCGTGGTCGGTATCGACGCCGAGGCGGGCCCGACGGAGATCGCGATCCTGGCCGACGCGTCGGCCGATCCGGTGCACGTAGCCGCCGACATGATCAGCCAAGCCGAGCACGACGTCATGGCGGCGAGCGTGCTGGTGACCACGAGCACCGAACTCGCGGACGCGGTCGACGCGGCGTTGTCGGCCCAGCTGGAGTTCACCAGGCATGCCGAGCGAGTGACGACGGCGCTCTCGGGTGCGCAGTCGGGCATCGTGCTGGTCGACGGCATCGACCAGGGGTTGCGCGTCGTCGACGCCTATGCCGCCGAACACCTCGAGATTCAGACCGAGGACGCGTCGGCGGTGGCTGCTCGGGTACGAAGCGCCGGAGCGGTGTTCGTCGGCGCCTGGTCGCCCGTCAGTCTCGGTGACTACTGCGCAGGGTCCAATCACGTGCTGCCGACCGCCGGGTGCGCACGGCACTCGTCGGGGCTCAGCGTGCAGACCTTCTTGCGCGGCATTCACGTCGTCGACTATTCGGAAGCGGCCCTGAAAGATGTTGCAGGTCACGTGATCGCCCTGGCGAACGCCGAGGACCTGCCCGCTCACGGCGAAGCCGTCCGCCTCCGATTCGATTCTGCACACCTGTCGGCGGACCCGTCCGCCGAGTGAAGCGTGTTCCGGACCGCTCTGCTGTGACCAGACCGGTAGGACGCGATCGATGGCACCGCGGCGTCGTGGTGGTCCGCCGCGGTGCCATCTCATCTCGCGAACGCTCCGGAACGGCTTACTCTTGCTCAGTCGACAATGCTTGCACGACTGCGCTTCTGCGTGTTCGAGCTGACACTCAGTTATTCTCTGTTCCACTCGTAGAGGGGATTCGTTGCGTAGTCCAGGAACAGCCTGACATCGGATTGATAGGCACGGATCGTTGCGTGGGAGAGGTTCCGCACCCCGCGCAGATGTGCGAAGAACTCGTCGGCATCATGCGGGGGCCATTGCCAGGGTGGGGATCCCACGAAGTCGATCATGCGGTGGATGAGTTTGATTCGTCGATCGGCAGTGCCTGCTCGGAAGTTCTGGATGGCCTGTGCACGTCTCCAGCCGGTGAGTACGTCATCGAGGAACGACTCGGCGAGAACAGGACCCGGGTCGGACGGTAGGTAGATCAACCGTCCACCAACATCTCGTCGATCCACGCATACACCCTTCGTCGGCCTGCGTATCTTGCAGCCAGAGAGCAGAAACCGCATTGGATGCCGGCGTAAGCCCAGCTCATGGGCGCACCCGCGCAGCAGGGCCGTCGCATGCGCGCACTCGCCGCAAGCATCCGCCGCAGGTACGGACCGAGCGTGTTTGGGCAGGTAGGCGTAGATTTCGGAGACACGAGGGCTCGTTACACGCAGAGGAGCTATTCGCAGAATATGCGAATGGCGGAACTATTGCTGGTAACCCTGCATATTCGCATTCGTCGTATTACCCGCGGGCCCACACCGCGCGCCTCATGTTGTGGTTTGTCGTGCTGCAGATGATGAGCGATACAAAAACCTTTTCGAGGCATCGACACCGATCCTGCGGTAGTCGGTGGCGGCAGGTGGTCAGCTGTCGGCTGACCTCGCGCCAGCGGCGCTGTCCAGGTCGAGACGAGAGGGTGATGACGGTCCTCAAGAAACTGTCCATGCCCCAGCGCCCGACAGAATCGTAAGAGTCGAGGCTCCGGCGATGCTGACGGTGGCCACCAACACTCCGGACCCGGTGACGGTGGGAGCCGACGGGCTTACGTAGGCGGGCGCATCGCCGACGTCACCGGTCGAGAGGTTCCGCCAGTGGACGACGCACGCTGTACAAGCTAATCCGACTGATACGAAATGGGTAACGCCAGGTGTGGACGGGTCGGTCTTGGCGATGATCCATCCGCCGGCTGGACCTGGTGTACGCCAAATGGGGTCGGGGGGAGTGAGGCCGAACGCGGGGACTATCCACTGTCTACTCATTGCTCCGCAGTCCGCGAACTACAGACACCTTCGACCACACCCTGGAACACTCGTGTGCCCGAATCGAGCCGACCTGGTCGAAAGCCGCGCTGCACATTTCGCCGATCCAACCGCGCCGCACCTGCTGGTCCGGCGGGTGGGACGGCACTAGATCCGTGCGCGGATCGATCGACTCGCCCGACCGGCCTCGAAAGCATATCGGTGAACCCGCACCGTTGTCTCGGACGGACAAACACTAGATTCTGTTGCTCTCGAAGCGCGTCTGCGCGATAGCATCTGCCCCCCGGGCTCGAAGCATCTGCTCTCACGGACGCGTTGTGGAAGGCACACGACCGAGGCGTGACCTTCACCCTGCTCGACGACGGCGCACTCGACGAACTGTCGTCGAAAATCATTGCACAACTGAATTATTCGATAGTCGAACACGTTGATTCCGCTCACGTGGGGACAACGATGACCATTCGCATCGCACTCCCGGAACGGGGATACCTGGCCACCGTCACCATCACTGCACGAAAAGCCTTGCAGACAACTGCAATGCGGGTCCACCCGCCCGCGCCTGAATACACCTCGCGGGACTTGAAATCCGCACAGTGTCACGGGCGGGAGAGTGCGCGGCCTAGCGCTAACGCACCAGTTCGGACTGCGGGTGCGAGAAGTTCCGGCCGGAATTGATCAGCAGGTACCGATACCGAGAGGGCGGCGATGGGTTCCGTTCCGACCAGGATGGGTGATGCGAGGCAGCATCCGCCGTCGGCGGCTTCGCCACGTTCGACGGCGACGCCGGAGCGTCGGATTTCGGTGAGTTGCCGTTTCAGGGTGGCGGGATCGACGATGGATTTGTCGGTGTATCGGCGAAGCGGCTTTGCGAATACGGCGTCTCGGAACGCGTTGGATTCGTGCGCGAGGATGGCTTTGCCCACACCTGTGCACGTCAGGGGTAGTCGGCCACCGATTTGGGACGGCAGCGGCAACGGCTTGTGGCCTTGCAGTTTCTCGATGTACACCACGTCGTGGTCTCTGCGTACCCCGAGGTGCACCGTGTGTCCGGTGACAGCGTGCAAATCGTGCATGAATGGCATGGCAGCAGAACGCAATTGATGCTTGACGGGGACACGTTCACCGAGTTCGAACAACCGCATTCCCAGCTCGAACTTGGTCCCGGCGCGCTGTATCCAGTGGACGGTGACCATATCGACGAGCATGCGGTGCACGGTCGATCGCGGCAAACCTGTCCGAGTGCACACCTCGGCGAGCCCCAGCGCGCCGCCGGCCGGGAACGAGTCCAGGATGAGGGTGTAACGCTCGAGCAAGGACATGTCATCCCGTTTCATGAGATGAATCCTATGCGCAGGTGGCCGTCGGTCCTAGCGTCGCCACCATGACAGTTCTCGAACCACATGTCCTCGACGATGCAGCGGAGCGGCTGGCCCAGGCGTCGAGCACGGGCGTTCCATGTCCGCCCGTACGCGACTTGATCGGCCGTGACGACGTCGATGCGGCCTATCGGATACAGACGATCAACATCGATGCGTCGGTGCGTGACGGACGCCGCGTCGTCGGCCGGAAGATCGGGTTGACCTCTCCCGCGGTGCAGAAACAGCTAGGAGTCGATCAACCCGACTTCGGTGTGCTGTTGGACCACTTCGACGTGTCCGGTGACGCTGCTATCGATTCTTCGCGACTGTTGCAGCCGCGGATCGAGGCAGAAATAGCATTCAGGGTGGCCGCGCACATCGACCATACGATCACAGCGGACCAGGCGCCCCAGTACGTCGATCGGGTGTATGCGTCGTTCGAGATCGTCGACAGCCGTATTGCCGACTGGGACATCAGTCTTGCGGACACTGTGGCCGACAACGCCTCTTCCGGGTTGTACGTTCTCGGGGATTGGCTACCTGTCACCGACGCGCCGGAACTCGCCGGCGTCGCAATGACACTGACAGCAGACGGCGAACAGGTGTCGACAGGGAAGGGATCGGACTGCCTGGGCAGCCCGTGGGAAGCGCTGGTCTGGCTGGCGAATACCAGCCTCTCGTACGGTGCACCGCTCCGAGCGGGCGAGGTCGTCCTGTCCGGTGCGCTCGGCCCGATGGTCCCGGTGACACCCGGATCGCGCTATACCGCCTCGATCTCCGGTCTCGGAGATGTCACCGCAACGTTCACCCTCTGAACCTCGGCCCAGTTGGCCACGAACGAAAGCAGCGCATCATGGAACGCACGAAGGTAGCGGTGATCGGATCGGGCAACATCGGAACCGATCTCGTCATCAAACTCGAACGGGTAGCACGCAACGTCGAGATCGCCGTCTTGGTCGGTATCGATCCCGCCTCGGACGGGCTGGCTCGGGCTCGTCGCCTAGGAATCGAGACCGTCGATTCCGGTGTGCAAGGGCTCATCGAGCATCCGTTGTTCGATCAGATCGACATCGTCTTCGACTCGACCTCCGCCAAAGCGCATGTCGCAAACGCGGAAGCGCTCCGTCCTTACGGCAAGAAGCTGATCGATCTGACACCCGCAGCCCTCGGCCCGTACGTAGTCCCTGCCGTGAACCTCGATGCACACCTCGGGGCTCCGGATGTCAACATGGTGACCTGCGGCGGCCAGGCGACCATTCCGATCGTCGCCGCCATCTCCGCGGTGACTCGGGTGCACTACGCGGAAATCGTCGCTTCGATCGCGTCGAAGTCCGCAGGTCCTGGAACTCGGGCGAACATCGACGAGTTCACCGAAACAACCTCTGCGGCAATCGAACAGGTCGGTGGCGCTGCACACGGGAAGGCCATCATCGTCCTCAATCCTGCCGAGCCGCCGCTGATCATGCGCGACACCGTGCTGGCGTTGGTGTCCGATCCGGATCAGGCGGCGATAGAGCAGTCGGTTATCGACATGGTCGACGCGGTCTCCACCTATGTTCCCGGGTATCGCCTCAAGCAGCGAGTGCAGTTCACCGCGCTCGACGACGCCGAGTCGGTGGCGACTCTGACCGGGGGAGTGGAGAGAGGACCTGGTTTGTGGAAGGTGTCGGTGTTCCTCGAAGTCGAAGGCGCCGCGCATTATCTCCCCGCATACGCGGGAAATCTCGACATCATGACCTCCGCGGCCCTGCAGGTCGCGGAAAAGATCGCTGAAAACACCGTAGTGGGGGCTGTGTGATGACCGATCGATCTTCAGTCCTCGACGGAGCGGCGCTCTACATTCAGGACGTCACCCTGCGTGATGGTATGCATGCGATGCGGCACCGCATCAGTCCCGAGAACGTCGCTCGTGTGGCGGGCGCCCTCGACCGCGCCGGAGTCGATGCCATCGAGGTCACGCACGGTGACGGGCTTGCAGGCCACAGTCTGACCTACGGGGCAGGAAGCAACACCGATTGGGAATGGATCGAAGCGGCCGCCGCGGTGGTGCACCGCGCCAAGCTGACCACGCTGCTACTGCCGGGTGTCGGCACTGTCGCGGAGTTGAAGCGTGCGTTCGCTCTCGGGGTGACCTCGGTGCGGGTGGCCACCCATTGCACCGAAGCCGATGTCGCCGCGCAGCACATCGACACCGCCCGCGGGCTCGGTATGGACGTGTCCGGATTCCTGATGATGTCGCATCTCGCCGAACCCGCGCAGTTGGCGGAGCAAGCGAAATTGATGGAATCGTATGGTGCGCATTGCGTTTACGTCACCGATTCCGGTGGGCGTCTCACCATGGCGGGCGTGCGCGAGCGGGTGCGGGCATATCGTGATGTGCTCGACCCGCATACCCAGATCGGTATCCATGCCCACCAGAATTTGTCACTGTCGGTTGCCAATTCGGTGGTAGCTGTGGAGGAAGGTGTCACTCGCGTCGATGCGTCCCTCGCCGGTCATGGTGCAGGAGCAGGTAATTGCCCGATCGAACCGTTCGTCGCGGTAGCAGATCTGCACGGCTGGAAGCATGGGTGCGATCTGTTCGGCCTGCAGGACGCAGCCGACGACATCGTCCGCCCGTTGCAGGACCGTCCAGTGCAGGTCGACCGAGAAACGCTGACTCTCGGCTACGCCGGGGTGTACTCGAGCTTCCTGCGTCACGCCGAGGCAGCTGCGAGGCGGTACGGACTCGACACGCGTGCAATACTTCTCGCGGTCGGAGAACGCGGCTTGGTCGGAGGCCAGGAAGACCTGATCACCGACATCGCATTGGACCTGGCAGCAGCAGACCCAGCAACTGGTCGGTCGTAAGTCGATCGTCGCCGTCACCCGTCACACAGCGCTTCTGCTGTGTGGCGGGTGCTTTTCGCTGCTACGCCGTTGCTTTCGCAACGCCCCGGTAGGACAGTCATTATCGACGTTGCCATCCCTCGGGCGCGATGTTCTGCGGTGGCGATGCGGAGTAGCGCCGACACCAGGGCTTCCACGACGAGTGGGCTCACGCCGCGGTCCATGTCGCGCACGTCCGAGCCGTGGCTCGGTGTTCCGCGGGTCCGACGCGGACTGTGTCGGTCGCGTGTACTCGGATGCGGCGCCGGAAGCCGAGACATTCGTTGCGGAAGAAATGGTTTCGCCGAAGACCACCGCCGTGTGCAGAGCGCCCTCGCCTCGATCGAAAACGACCGGTGGCGTGACCTGCAGTGAAATTGCAGATCACGCCACCGGTGGGTGGTGCGAATATTCGATGTGACGTGGTGGGTCCGTTCAGCAATCGACGGGTGCCCCGAAGAGATGGTGTGGCTGCTTCCATCTCACAGCCACCAGTGCATATTTCTCGACGGGTATCAGATGGATCAGCCCGGTCGGGTCAGTTGAGCGCGTCTCGATCCCACGTAGTAGTCGTTCGCCCACGCTCTCGCAGCAGAACTTTGCGAATTTTGCCATTTTCGGTCGTCGGGAGGGTTTCGACGATGTCGACGAAACGAGGAACGGCGAATTTCGCCAAGCGGCTGCTGCAGTGGTCGACGACATCACGTGGGCTGAGTACGGCGCCAGTTTTGGGGACGATCGACACCATGACCTCGTCTTCCGCCATCTCCGATGGCACCGGATATGCGGCTACAGTTTCCACCGCGGGGTGTGATCCGATGACTTGTTCGACCTCGAAGGAAGAGATGTTTTCACCGCGCCGACGGATGACGTCTTTCATGCGGTCGACGAACCGGAACCAGCCGTCGGGTTCGCGCACTACGCGGTCCCCCGTGTGAAACCACAGGTTCCGCCAAGCTTCGGTGGTTTTGTCGTGCATGCCGTAGTAGCCGGTGGCGAAGGCGTACGGCACCCGGGAGCGGAGCAGTAGTTCTCCCGGCGTGCCATCGGCAACAGGGGAGTCGTGCTCGTCGACGACGACCGCTTCGAAGTCTGGTTGAACGTGACCGATGTACCCGGGTCTGGGCAGATCCGGCGCTGAGGTCAGTACCGAGTTGGTTTCGGTCGAACCGAAACCGTCGACGAGTCGAATGCCGAACCGGTCGAAGAAAGGCTCGGCCAATGCTGCCGGCGTTGCAGGCGACAAGGCACAGCGGACAGTGTGTCGACGCTCGACCGGTTCGCTCTCCCGGGACCAGAGAATGTTGATCATGGCTCCGAGGAGATAGGTGACGGTCGCGCCCGAGTCGTTCAGCTGGGACCAGAATCGGCTCGCGGAAAAGCGGCGTCCCACAACGATCGTCGCTCCCGCGACGAGGGTTTGAACGAAGGCGTTGAGGGCGTTGGTGTGGAACAGCGGAAGCACCGTGAACAGGGTGTCCTCTTCGGTGATGCCGAGCTGCTCGGTGACCGTTATGCCCCACCAATAGAACTGGGCGTGTGGACAGCAGACGCCTTTCGACACTCCGGTAGTGCCGGAGGTGTACAGCAACGCGGCCGTGTCGCCGGGTGCAACTGGGCAGGCTGGGACCGTGCCTGCCGGCGTGGGGAAGGGCCGCACGTCATAGCCCGCCACACCCGCGTCGGTCGAATCCAGCGTCCAGACCTGCTCGAGGTGAGAGGGGGCTGACACAGATTGCAAACGGGCGAGCAGGTCGGACTCGATGACCAGAATCTTCGAGTTCGAGTTTTCCAGCGCATGACGAAGTTGGGTTCCCTGCAGCGCGGCGTTCAACGGTACGGCGACGGCCCCTATCCAGGCGCAACCGAGGATGGTCTGAATCAGCTCGAGTCGGTTTTCCGACAACGTCGCGACGGTGTCCCCGCGCCGAATTCCGTTGGCTTGCAGTACGCCTGCGGTGGCCGCGGCCAGATCTCGGACTTCGGCATAGGTCAGTGCCGCATTCCCGATCTTCAGCAGGGTCTTGTCGCCGTAGAGCTCTGCCTGGCGTGTGAGCAGGGCGGGGATAGTGCACTCTTTCATGGGGAGACCGCGCAGTGGTGCGATGCGGTCGATGGTGCTCTGCATGTTCTTCACTCCTAGACGGTGGGCTGCGGTACTACCGCCATCGGTCCGCCAGTTCGCTGCGTATCCGGTGCTACCAGGTCGATTTCGGCTCCGGGAATTCCGCCTTCGCCGACTACTTTCCCGACGACCGTCGGCCCGAGGTCGGTGCGGATGGTCGCGTACAGGACGGGCGGAGTGCCGCGCTGGAGGGAAGTTTCCTCGATGACACCTCGGTGAGCTGTCGCGGGCTCGAACAGGCTGTTGTGGCAGTGCGGGCACAGCGGTCGTGGGGGGAAAACCGCCGCCGCGCATGTCGTGCAGCGTTGCATCGTGATGGTCATGTCAGACCCTTTCGAGAATTGCGAGGTTGGCGCAGGCGCCGTAGCGGTAGGTGACCATGCCGTAACCACTGACGACGGCAGTGCGTGCGTCAGGGACCTGCCGGTTGCCGGCGTCGCCGAGCAATTGAGTCACGGCTTCGACCAGTCCGTGCATTCCTGCTGCCGAACCTGCCTGCCCCGCGGACAGTTGGCCGCCGGAGGTATTTACCGGCCAGTGGTCGCTCAGTAGGCGGTCGGCGATGTCGCGGACGTTTCCTGTTGGCGCGAAACCCATGTCGGCCAGCTGGATCAGTGCCATGACCGGGTAGTCGTCGTAGACGCTGACCACGTCGACGTCGGAGGGATTCAGACCTGCACGGTTCCACAATGCGGGAGCGATACCGGCCAGCCCGGTACGCAATCCGTCTCCTTCGTGACGATCCCAATTCACAGACCCACCGATAGCGCTCACACGCACGGAGGATTGCCCTGCTCGAACGTTCTCCTGGCGTGTGATGACGATGGCGTCCGAGCCCGTGACTGGTGGAACGCAGTCGAACCGGCGCAGCGGTGAGGCGATGATGGGGGACATCAGGTAGTCGTCCATGGTCATTTCCGATTGATAGACCGCGCCCGGATTCAGTGTGGCCCAACGTCTCTGAGCAACCGCTACCGCACCGTATGCTGTTTCGTCGAGGCTGTGCTGCCGCATGTGGCGCTGGGTGAGCATGGCGAACATGGCGTTCGGTCCGCCCATGCCCAACGGGGTTACGTAATCGCGTGTGATGACGTTGTAGTCGTCGACGACCGACCGAAAGTCCGAGGCTGTCATGCGGTCGCCGGCTACGAGGACGATGGTGTCCGCATCGCCGGCCTCGATCGCGCGGACGGCGTGCTGAAGCATGTTCACGCCGCTGGCTCCACCGTTGGTGTCCTCCATCAGCCAGCGCAGCGACAGACCGCTACGGAGGGCGAGGTCGACTGCGTGATCGGGCTTGAGAGTGAAGCTCGACACGCCAAGCCCATCGACATCGGCGAGGGTCATGCCGGCCTGCGAGACGGCGCGAGCGATCGCGGTGGTCAGAAGTTGCTCGGTGGTGTCGGTGTCGTCTGGATGCCGGGTGTAGGGAACTTCGACGGCGCTGACGATGGCTGCATCGATCGCGTTCATACGGGCTCACCGATCCCGTTCAAGGTGCGCACATTCGAGGCTCCGGGGGGCATTCCGGACAGCGAGTCGATGCCTCTGGTTTCTGGAGCCTTGATCACGGCGATGGTGCTGAGGACGCCGAAGAGGGCGAGGTACACAGCGATGGGCCAGTACGTTCCGGACCAGGCGAGCAATGCTGTTGCAATCAGCGGGGCAACGCCTCCGGCGAAGATCGCGGCAACTTCGTGTCCTATCGACAAACCGCTGTAGCGAACCTTGCCGGTGAACAGCTCACTGAAGAAGCTCGGCTGCGTGCCGATCATCGCGCTGTGGCAGATACTGATGGCAACGATGATCGCTACCCAGATCAATGCAGTGTTCTGGGTGTTGATCAGCAGGAAGAAGGGTGCGGCCCACACGATCACGCCGACTGCACCGATGAGGTATACCGGGCGTCGTCCGATGCGATCGGACAGAGCGGCGAACCCGACCATCGTGAAGGTTTCCAAGATGTTGGCCACGATGATCGCGGTCAGGATCACTCCGCTTGCGACACCGATATGGACGCCGTAGGCGAGTGAGAACACCGCGAATATGTACGATCCGCCGTTTTCGGCCATGCGGGCGCCGACGGTCACCAGGATCGAGCGGCGCTGCGTCTTGATCGCTTCCAGCGCCGGATAGCGGACCTTGGCCTCGTCCGCTTGAAGTTCTTCGAATACGGGAGTCTCTTCGACCTTCATGCGAATCACGAGACCGGCGATCATGAGCACCAAGCCCAACAAGAACGGAATCCTCCAACCCCAGGAGAGGAAGTCGTCTTCGGGCAGGAGATTGACAAGAGCAAAAACCGACGAGGACAGGATGAAGCCAAGGGTGACTCCGACTTGACTGAAGGCGGAGAAAAATCCGCGTCGCGCGGGCGGTGCGTTTTCACTGATCAACAGGACCGCGCCGCCCCATTCCCCGCCTACTGCGATGCCTTGAACGACGCGCAGTACGACCAGCAGAACCGGGGCCCAGATGCCGATTTGGGCGTGCGTCGGAAGGAGACCGATCAGGGCGGTGCACACACCCATCATCATGAGTGTGATGACAAGCATCGATTTGCGTCCGACGCGGTCACCGAAATGCCCGAAGATCACTCCACCGATAGGCCGGGCGACGAAGCCGATGGCGAACGTTCCGAACGCGGCGAGCGTTCCGACGAGGGAGTCGTCCCCGGTGAAGAACAAGGGTCCGAAGACCAGGGCCGCGGCGGTTCCGTACAGAAAGAAGTCGTACCACTCGAGGGCGCTACCGACGAGGCTTGCTGTGGCCGCCTTACGCGTCCTGGTTTGTACTGATTGATTGGGCATGGCAGGAATCCATTTCCTATTGTGCGTAATTCATACGTCGAGGAAGCACGTCAGCGGGCCATCGATGTGCAGTGCGGGAATGCCGGCGTACTGGAGGGACATGACGGCTAGTGGCCGAAGGCTTCGACCAGCCACCACGACCCTTCGTCGGAGATGATCTTGGCGTCCAAGACCATGGGGCGGTCGGGTTGGTCGAGCCACGATTTGATCGGGAGTAGATCGTCGAGGCCCCTGACGGTGATCGCCTCGCACCCGTAGCCGCGGGCGATGGCAGCGATGTCGGTGTCGGGGAAGGTCACTGCGTCGAGGGCGACGTCTGTTCCGAAGTGGTGGACTTCCGCTCCGTACTTGGCGTCGTTGTAGACGACGACGAGCATCGGCAGGTTCATCCGGACCGCTGTCTCGAGTTCGCTGATGCCCATCAGGAAGCCGCCGTCGCCGCAGGCGGCGATCGGTACCCGGTCCGGTTGAGCGATCGCGGCGCCGATCGCCGTTGCGAGGCCGAGGCCGACCGACTGGAACGCCTGCGTGAAGCAGAAGCCGTACTCGTCCGGGACATCGAGATACATACTCGGGTAGCCGAGGAAGTTGCCGGAATCCACTGACAGCACGCGCGAACGCGGCAACAGCCGATTCAAGTGTGCGCTCATCGCCCGTGGGTCGATGCGGTCGTCGGTGCTCGCATCGTCGAACGGAACTTGATGCCATCGGCCTTCGGCCTGGATGCGTTCGAGCGTCGCGTTCGTCCTGTAACCCACCTTCTCCACCATGGCCTCCGCCAGCAGAGCCGACGCATCGGCAGCCGTCTCTGCGACGCCGGCCCAGACACCGAGGTCGATCGGCCGATTCCGGCCGATGGCGCCCTGGTCGATGTCGACCTGGACCACCTTGGCGCTGTCTCCGATCAATCGGCCATGGCGCATGGTCCACATGTTGAGGGTGCATCCCCAGCCGACGATGAGGTCGGCGTCGGTGATGAGCTCTGCAGCGAGGGGAGTGGAGAAACCGCCGGCGACGTCGATGCTCCATGGCTGGCCCTCGAACATTCCGCGTGAAACGGCGGATGTCGCGAGCAACGCTCCGCATCGATCTGCCAGCTCGGCCAGAGCGTGCTTCGCTCGACCTCCGCGGGCGCCGCGACCAGCGACGAAAACAGGCCGTTCCGCTTGCTCGAGCAACGCTGCGAGCTCTTCGAGGTCCGCTCGCTGTGGACGAGGAGCCATTCTCGCAACGGTCGGTGACAACGAGACGGTCCCCGGGAAGAGACAGTCCTGAACGTCGATCGGAATGTTGAGCACGACCGTGCGTCTCTGCAACGCGCAGATGTCGTAAGCATGAGTGAGGTCGGAGACTGCGGTCGCCGCGGAACGAATCCGCAGTGCCACTGCCCCGCACCCGCGTGCAATCGACTCCTGGTCGATGTAGAAGTTCGACTTCGGATCGGTGGCTTCCGCTGTCAACACCAGCAGCGGACTTCGACTCTTTGCGGCCTCGACGATGCCGGTCAGCGCGTTGGTGTAGCCGCAACCCTGGTGTAGAGACAGCACTGTGACCTGCTCGCTCATACGGGCGTGGGCGTCCGCCATAACAGCAGCTCCGCCCTCGTGGCGTGCTGCAACGAAGCGGGCGCCGGCATCCACCAGTGAGTTGGTGTAGTGGAAATTCCCACTTCCAACCACACCGAACGCTACGCGGACACCGAGGTCGTACAAGGCTCGACCGATAACTTCGCGAACGTACATGATCAATCCTTCTTTTCGGATTCGGTGGAGGTGGTAACGATTGCCATTACTCGGGCGGGACTTCCCGAACCGCCGACGATCTTCAGCGGCGCCACGATCAGCACGCCCCCTGTCAGGGGGAGTGACGCCAAATTTCGCAATTGGGTCACTCCGTATTTGCCGGCGCCGAGTAGGTAGTGATGGCACGGAAAGGGCGGGTCGAAGGCGAACGCTTGACCGGCGTCGATACCGACGGTCTCCACTCCGACGCCCCGGATCGGACTGTTCTCGGCCAACCACCGGGCGCATTCGACCGATATACCCGGCGTGTGCGGGCCGTCGTCGTCTGCGTTGATGAACCGCTGCGGGTCAGAGGACCGGCGGTCCCAACCCGTGCGGTAGAGCAACCACCCGCCCGCCGGCAACGGGCCGTGGCGTTGTTGCCACTCCTGCACATCGCTTACGTCGAGCAGGAAATCGGGGTCGTCGGCAACCCTCTTCGATTTGTCGATGACAACGAATGGGCTGACCAGGTCGCTGACCGGGACACGTGCGACATCGGCGAGGTCCCGCCCGGTGATCCAGTGACATGGGGCATCGAAGTGAGTTCCGACGTGCTCACCGGTGTGAATGCCGTTCTGGTAGGAGGTCTCTCCTCGTTCATCGTAACGAGCCAGCTCCTCGAGGGAGAAGTGCGGAATCGGCTCCATACCCTCGGGAAGGGGCAGCACGGGGGTCTCGGGCGACAGCGGGGCGGTGAGGTCGACGATGCTGATCGTCTTGTTTCTCAACCCCTCTGCCAGATCGGTGATGGAGGCAACAAGCTCGGGCATGCCGTAGATACTTCAGTGTGTGGGCTGGTCCACATAATGCCCTTCTTGCACGCACTATGCCCATACAGGCATCGCTGCAGCCTGCGGCTATGCTCACGTCATGGAGCGTCGACTGAAACACCTGCTGGACGGCGGATTCAAGCTGCGCCACCTCCAGTTGATCACCGCGATAGCGAACAATGGCACCATCGTCGGCGCGGCGCGAGACTTGTATGTCACACAACCCGTCGTGACACGGGGTTTGCGTGAAGCGGAAGAAATTCTGGGAGTCGAACTCTTCGACCGCAGCTCGCGGGGAGTGACCCCGACTGCGTACGGGACGTTGCTACTCGAACACGCCGAAATGATCCTCACCAGCATGGAGCGTCTGGCCGAGAACATCGATCACCTCCAGACGAGCGGTACCCGGCCCATCCGGGTGGGGACGAACATGACCGGTTCGTACGCCTTGCTTCCTCGCACTTTGATATCGGTCAAGGCCGCGAACCCCGCGCTGAAAGTGTCGGTGGTCGAGGGCACCGACGAAGCGCTTCTGGAGTTGCTGGCGCACCACAAGCTCGACGTTCTGATCGGGCGGATGATGAACGACAGTCCTCCGACTGTCGTTCAGCGACATCTGTACGACGAACCCATCCGCATCATGGGACGGGTCGGCCATCCTGTCTTCGCGATGGACGACCTCGAGCCGGAGCATCTCGCGGCCTTCCCGTGGGTGCTGCCGCCACCTACAGCCGTGGCGAGCCGACTCGGCGGTTCGTTCGGCGAAACCGGATCGTGGGTGCCAACCAATGTCATCGAATGCACCTCCATCTTGACGATCCGGTCGATCCTTCACGCAACCGATTCGTTGGCTCCACTGCCCGTGTTGGTCGGAACCAACGATCCAGGACTGCGCATCGTCCCCTGGGCGCTCGATACCCTTCCCCGCGCCCTCGCCGTCACTCATTCGACGGAGTCGGAACCGAGTGAGAGTGCGCGATTGTTCATCGAACACCTCCTCGGCGAAGCCAAAGCGATCGAGATCGAGCTCTCCGAGGCGCGCATCGACCTCGCCTAGCACCAGACGGGCGCTCCGGCGTTCGGCTTGAGCCCGTGTTGCGGATCGTCGATGCGGCAGCTATGTCCGAACAGGCATGGAATGTTCGGATTCGGTATTTGTTCGGCATAGCGCCCTGGGTCGACCATGAGTTCATGACATCAACCCCCGGCGGCTGGATCCGCAATTTCGTCGACGGTGCATTCGTCGAGCCCGATCCGCAGCGCGGATTCGATCAGATCGATCCGGCGACCGGGCGCGTACTGGCCCAGGTACACGAGGCCGACCAGAAGTTGGTCGATCGCGCCGTTCGTGCCGCTCGTCGTGCCCTCCACAACGGTTGGGCCGACACCCCGGTACGCGACCGCGCCGCGGTGCTGCGCCGCGCTGCGGACCGGATCGAGGAGCGCTTCGAGGAATTCGTCGCCGCCGAGATGGCGGACACCGGCAAACCGATCACGCAGGCGCGAGAGCTGGATGTGGCGCGGGCACTCACCAACTTCCGGACATTCGCCGACGTCGCCGCCGCCGCCGGCCAGGAATCGTTCATGACCGACCTGGCGGGCGGTCGGCAGGCTCTGAACTACGCAGTCCGCAAGCCGCTCGGCGTCGTCGCGGTGATCGTGCCCTGGAACCTGCCTTTGCTTCTGCTGACTTGGAAGGTTGCGCCGGCACTGGCGTGCGGCAACGCTGTGGTGGTCAAGCCCAGTGAGGAGACACCCGCGACCGCAACCCTGCTCGCGGAGGTTCTGGACGAGGTGGGGTTGCCTGCCGGTGTGTACAACGTGGTACACGGCTTCGGCGGCAACTCCGCCGGCGAACACCTCACGACCCATCCCGGGATCGACGGGGTGACCTTCACCGGTTCGTCCGCGACCGGCTCGCACGTGATGAAAACTGTTGCGCCCCGGGTACGGCCGGTGTCGTTCGAGCTCGGAGGCAAGAACGCTGCGATCGTGTTCGATGACGTCGACATCGACGAGGCACTTACCGGACTCACCAGGTCCGTTTTCACCAACACCGGGCAGGTGTGCCTGTGCACCGAGCGAGTGTATGTGCACCGCAACGTGTTCGACGACATCGCCACCGGCCTTGCCGAGCGAGCCGAGCAACTGAGGCTGGGCGACCCATCCGACGCCGCCGTCACCACCGGGCCACTGATCTCGCAGGGACATCGGGAAAAGGTGATGAGGTTCTTCACTCTGGCCGAGCAGTCCGGCGCCAAAATCCTTACCGGCGGCGGTATCCCAGATGTCGGCAGGGAGTTCGCGTCGGGCTCATGGGTCGAGCCCACGCTGTGGACGGGACTGACCAACGAGGATCCGGTGCTGCGTGAAGAAATTTTCGGTCCAGTCGCGGCGCTGGTGCCATTCGATACCGAAGCGGAGGCGATCGAGCTCGCGAACGACACCGAGTACGGGTTGGCTGCGTCGGTGTGGACCAACGACCTACGGCGCGGCCACCGCGTAGCGCAGAAGATGAACGTCGGAATTTCCTGGGTCAACACATGGTTCACACGCGAACTGCGTTCTCCCTTCGGCGGTGTCGGACTGTCCGGCATCGGCCGAGAAGGTGGCGAGTCGTCACTGCACTTCTACACCGAGCCCACCAACGTCTGTGTGGCGCTGTGACTTCGGGGAGAACAGAAGCGATGAAAGCAAAGATGTTGGACCGCAGAGAGATCGACGTACTCGCCGGTCGATTGGACGACGCGCGGGTGCAGGTTCTCGACGTTCCCAGCCTCGCAGACGACGTCGAAATTCACATCGACGACGCCTACCGCATCCAGGACGAGCTGGTGGCCAGGTATTTGCGCCGCGGGGAAGCACTCGTCGGTGTCAAGCTCGGATTCACCAGCAAGGCCAAGATGGCACAAATGGGTGTTTCCGAGGTGATCGTCGGCAGGCTCACCGACGCGATGAGCGTCGACGACGGTGGCCGCGTGGAGCTGCACCGGTTCATCCACCCGAAGATCGAACCCGAGGTCGCATATCGTCTGGCGCTCGACGTCGACCTCGACGATCCCACGGTCGACGTCGAATCCTGCGTCGACGCAGTCGCTCCCGCGTTGGAAATCATCGACTCCCGCTACCGGGACTTTCGATTCACCTACACCGACGTCGTCGCCGACAACACCTCGGCGGCCGCGTATGTGATCGGGCCATGGCAGCCGATGCGCGCCATCGGCGATCTTCCTGTACGGCTCGAGGCAGGCGCACATACCGTCGACGGATCGACCGAGGCGATCCTCGACGACCCCATCAATGCCCTCCATTCATTGCTCGAGGTAAGCCGCCGTCGGCGTATCCCGTTGCGCCCCGGCGATGTAATCCTCGCGGGGGCTGCTACCGCAGCCGTCCCCTTGACGGCCGGTCTCGCGCGATGCGAGATCGACGGGTTGGGCGTGGTCTCCGTGGAGGTGACAGCATGAGCGCTGACGCTGCCAAGGTGATCGAGCGGCTCGCCACGCCCCGCGGCCGCTTCCCCCACGTGAGAATCGCCGGCGACTTCATCTACGTCTCCGGAACGAGCTCGCGCCGACCGGACAACACGTTCGTCGGCGTCGAGGTCGATGAGATGGGAACGACGAACCTCGACATTCGAGCACAGACGCGCGCAGTCATCGAGAACATCGAGTCGATCCTCGCCGAGGCAGGCGCAGAGCTGACCGACCTCGTGCAGGTCACCTCCTACCTCGTCTCGATGAACGACTTCGGCGGATACAACGAGGTATACGCCGAGATGCTCGACGAATCCGGACCCACCCGCACCACCGTTGCGGTGCACCAACTTCCACACCCGCACCTGCTCATCGAAATCCAGGGCGTCGCCTACCTGCCCGCTCACCGCCGCGCCGACACCCCCGACACGAAGGATCACTCATGACCACCATCCCGCCCGTCATCGATTTCCAGAAGTGGATCGTCGAGAACAGGCATCTACTCGCACCGCCGGTCAACAACCAAACCATGGCGTTGGGCGACGACTTCGTCGTGCAGGTCGTCGGCGGCCCCAACCAGCGCACCGACTACCACCTCGATCCGTACGAGGAGTGGTTCTATCAGCTCGAAGGCGACATTCACGTCGACGTCATGACCGAAGACGGACCGCAGCGCGTACACATCCGGGAAGGTGAAACCTGGCTGCTACCAGGCAACATCCCACACTCGCCACAGCGCCCCACCGCAGATTCGATCGGCCTGGTCATCGAACGCGTACGGCGAGAAGGAACGCTGGAGAAGTTCCAGTGGTACTGCCTCGACTGCAACCACCTAATCCACGAAATCGAACTACAGGTGCGTGACATCGTGTCCGACCTGCCACCGGTTTTCGTCCAGTTCTACGAAGACGAGAAAGCCCGCACGTGCGACAAGTGCGGCGCCCTCCATCCCGGGAAAGGCTGACATGGGCGGCATCATCGACGTCCACACCCACTATGTCCCCAAGGGGTGGCCGGACCTGACCGCCGACGCCGGACCTGACGCCCCTTGGCTGCGGGTCGAAACCGAGTCCGAGGCCGTCATCATGATGGGATCCAAACAATTTCGTCGAATCCAGGCCGACGCCTGGGACGCGCAGATTCGACTGCGGGACATGGACGCCGACGGCGTTCGGACCCAAGTCGTCTCTCCTACACCGGCATTTTTCAACTACGGTCGCACCGGTGCACAGGCGGAGCGGATCGCTCGTATCTTCAACGACCTTGCACTCGACATCGTCGCTCCCGCCCAGGACCGGCTGATCCCGTTCTGTCAGGTGCCGCTGCAAGACCCCGACGCGGCCTGCCGTGAAGTGGAACGATGCATGGCAAACGGACACCGCGGAGTCGAAATCGGCAACCACGTGGGCGACTACGACCTCGACAGCGAGGGCGTGGTGACGTTTCTGCAGCACTGCGCCTCCCTGAACGTTCCGGTGTTCGTCCATCCTTGGGATATGGACTCCACGCCGCGCCTGAACCGCTGGATGGCGCAATGGCTTACCGCGATGCCCGCCGAGACGCATCTGTCCATTCTCGCGTTGATCCTCGGTGGTGTCTTCGACCGCATCGACGATCGTCTGAAGATCGGCTTCGCTCACGGCGGAGGCTCGTTCGCGTTCTGGCTCGGCCGAGTGGAGAACGCCTGGCACCGCCGCAACGACATCATCGGCACCTCGGACATGCCACCGTCGCACTACCTCGGCCGCTTCTACGTGGACTCCGTTGTATTCGACGACCGCGCGTTACGCCTGCTCGTCGACACGGTCGGAGTCGACCGAGTAATGGTGGGCAGCGATTACCCGTACCCGCTGGGGGAGCGACCGGTGGGCGAGGTCGTGCGCAAGAGCGAATTCCTGGATGAGTCCTCACGGAACCTCGTTCAACGCGGCAACGCCGAGCGATTCCTCGGGCTCGTCGAAACATCGACGGTGTGAACGATCGAGATTGCGGACGGCTGCAATTGGTGCTGTGGCCAGCGGCGTGTTCTGGTCGCCGCTGGCGCTACGGCGCGTAGTGCCGGCGGCGACGACCGGGACCACCGAAACGATCGTCGTGGTCAGTGTCGTTGCGTCGCTGACTGATTCACTGAGCAGCGCCGCGGGGAGCTGATGGCGTACTCGGTCGTGATCGGTGCGGTAGCGGCACTGGCCTCGAGCCTCTACTCCCGTGGCCTGTTCGCCGGTGTCGAGCGGCCGCCGAACCAGCCGTCAGAAGTAGTAGTTGTCCCTCGCGACCGTACGAAGAGCCGCCCCCTGGTGGCCCGAGACGCCAGCGCTCGGCAGGAAAGACCGTCGGATGGCGTTGACAGGCCGGCGCATTCTCTGTACCTTTTGGTACAACTTGTACTGATCGGTACAAGCAATGCTCCAGAAAGAAGCCTCTCATGCCCCGTCCTCCGCTTCCTCCGTTCACCGAGGCCACCGCGATCCAGAAGGTTCGCGCTGCCGAAGACGCATGGAACACCCGTGATCCCGAGCGCATTTCGCTCGCGTACAGCGAGGACAGCTGGTGGCGTAACCGCTCGACCTTCGTCCAAGGCCGCGCCGCGATCGTCGATTTCCTCACCGGCAAGTGGGAGCGCGAGCTCGACTACCGGCTCATCAAGGAGCTGTGGGCCTACATCGGCGACGTCATCGCAGTGCGTTTCGCCTACGAGTATCGTGACGTCACCGGCCAATGGTTCCGCGCCTACGGCAACGAGAACTGGCACTTCGACGAGGACGGCCTGATGACCCACCGCCACGCGAGCATCAACGACCTCGAGATCACCGAGTCCGACCGCAAGTTCTTCTGGGACGCCTCCGGCCCCCGACCGGCCGACCACCCCGGCCTGAGCGATCTCGGTCTGTGATGGCCCGAACCGTCCTCGATCGTTCCGATGCGATCCGCGCCCTCGCTGGAGTCTTCCGCAAACGAGGCTTCGAAGCCGGCTCGCTATCGGTCATCCAGCAAGAGACCGGACTCGGCCGCGGCAGCCTCTACCACTTCTTCCCCGACGGGAAGACGGACATGGCCCGCGCCGTCCTCGAGCAGGTGGGCGAGTGGTTCGAGGAACGGATCTTCGCCCCCCTGCGCACGGCCGAGAACGCCGCGCACGCGGTCGAGGCGATGTCGCAGGAGGTCGCCGACTACTTCAGGTCCCGCGAGAGCGTGTGCCTGTTCGCCGCAATTACGCTGGGCCAGGAGAAGGAGACCTTCGCCGAGGCGGTTCGGCAGTACTTCACCGATTGGGTCGACGCCCTCGCCGAAGCACTGCGACGCGGCGGACTCTCGACCCCAGAGGCGACAGACCGCGCCCTGGACGCGGTCGCGACGATCCAAGGCGGGCTGGTCTTGGCCCGCGCCTACGGCGACTACGCGACCTTCCTGCGGATCCTCGACCGCACTCGGCAACACCTACTCGCCCCCGCTACGAACACGCGGTAATGCAGATCGGTATGACACACCCCGTACGCGGAAATCTTCGTGACCACGTCGTTCGGACCCGGATCAGGAACGACGATGGTCTCGACCGAGACCGCCTCGCCCTTCGCCTTCGCGACGACGGCACGCACCCGCTGTGGCGTTACTACTCCGTCGGCGACAGCTACCCCGGTCGTCCAGCCCCATGAGACTCGACGACCGGGAAGCGCCGCGCTTCGCGTCAGACCGGTGCGCCTGCGACGGCGCGAGACTGCTCGATCTCGTCGGGAACTGCGGCCGCGACGCTCTCGGCGTCGGGAGACGGTGGGCCGAAGTGTGCGTACTTCTCGATGTGCTGGTCGAGGCTCAACGGACTGGGCGTGCCGTAGGTGAAGTATGTCTCCCAAGGCAGAGCAGCGCCGCCGACGGCCAAGCCGGTGTCGATGTCCGACATCTGCCAGGTCTTCGTTTCGGCATCGGGTTCGAGGTGCAGGTAGCCGGCCTCGCCGAACAGTTCGATGCGGTTTCCACCCGGCTCGAACACGTACAGGAACTGGCCCTGCGTGATGCCGTGCTTGTCCGGCCCGGCCTCGATCCGGATGTCGTAATCTCGGAACATCTCGACTGCGTCCGAATTGTGTTGGCCGGTGCCGTAATAGAACGCGACGTGGTGCATCTTTCCGCGGCCCCCGGTCATGTCACGCATGCAGGCGACTTCGTGGCCGAGGATATTGGAACTCATCCAGGCACCGATCTCGACGTCCCCATCCACGACGCGTTCGGTAGTTCGGAAACCGAGATGACGCTCGAAAGAGTTCTTGACGGCGGTGACGTCGGATGCCATCAGATTGAGGTGGTCTATCCGCTTGACCGGAACGCCCTGCAGAGGCTTCTTCGACTTGCGCGTGAGGATCTTGCTTTTCAGTTCGGGCGGAGCGACATACGTCTCGGCTTCCCAGAGCAGCTGCAGGTTGTGGCCGTCGGGCGACTTGTACTCGAATGTCTTGCCGTAGCCGAACTCGTCCTCGCTCCACGCCCCTTCGACATTGCCCTGTTTCAGCGATTCCGCGCGCCGATTCAGTGATTCGGGCGAGCTGGTGCGCAGAGCGGCGTGGCCCATACCTGCTTCGGGCGACTCGGTGATCTTGAGGCTCCACTGGTACGGGTCTTCGTAGCCGCGGAGATAGGCGGACTGGCCTTCCGTGCGGGTGACGTACATCCCGAGGAACTTCGTGAAGAAGTCCAGAGTCTCCTGCGGTTTCGGGCTGAAGAGTTCTACCCGGGCGAGGTGGGCGATCTCATGGCGTGAATCGTTGTCGCTCATCGGTTCTCCTGCATGTCCGTGATTGGTGATGCCTCGAGCATGGACAGCCGAAGTGCCCCGAGTCACGCCCGTTCGGAATGCCCGAACAGTGACACCCTCGAACGCCGACGGCGTCCGCGCCTGCCGGATCGCAGCCCGCCGCCTCCGCACTGTTTCTAGCGTCGGGGCATGACTTTCACGCCGCACAAGAAAGGCCGCTCATGAGTCGATTGACAGCTGCGATAGTCGGGTCCGGCAACATCGGGACCGATCTGATGTACAAACTGCTGCGTTCACAGCACATCGAACCGCGCTACATGGTGGGCATCGATCCCGCGAGTGACGGCCTGTCACGAGCACGCGACGAGGGACTCGAAGCGTCGGCTGGCGGAGTCGACTGGCTCCTGGCCCGCCCTGAGCTGCCCGATATCGTCTTCGAAGCCACGTCCGCGGCGGTGCACAGCGCTGCGGCGCCGAGGTACGCCGAGGCGGGAATCCGTGCAATCGATCTGACGCCCGCGTCCGTCGGCCCGTACGTCGTGCCTGCAGTCAATCTGCACCAGCACCTGGATGCACCCAATCTCAACATGGTCAGCTGCGCCGGCCAGGCGACGATACCGATCCTTTACGCCATCAACGAAGTCGCCGACGCGTCGTACGGCGAGATCGTCGCCGCCATCGCGTCCAAATCTGCTGGACCCGGTACCCGACAGAACCTCAGCGAGTTCAGCGAGAAGACCGGTCGCGCACTGGCTTCGGTCGCGGGGGTCCCCAGCGCCAAGGCAATCTCGGTGGTGAATCCGGCTGAGCCACCGATGAACATGCGCGACACGGTCTACGCCAAGGTGCGCAATCCCGACAGCGACGCGATCGAGCGCGCGGTCGTCGACATGGTTGCCCGCGTCCAGGAATACGTGCCGGGGTACTCGCTCCGCCTCGTGGATGTCGACGGCGAACTCGTCACCGTGATGCTCGAAGTAGTCGGAGCGGGCGACTACTTGCCCACGTACGCAGGCAACTTGGACATCATCACGGCCGCAGCAGTACAGGTCGCCGACGTGATCGGCCAACGGTCGGCCCTGGTCGAAGGAGTAGCATGATGAACAACAGGATCACACTCGTGGACACCACGCTTCGCGACGGAATGTCAAGCGTGTCACACCGATTCACCACACAGAACGTTGCCGACATCGCACGGGGACTTGCTCGTGCGGGCATACCCACCATCGAAGTGGCTCACGGCATCGGTTTGGGAGCATCGTCCATTCAGTACGGCTATGCCGCCGCGACCGATCCCGAGTACGTCGCCGCCGCGGTCGCCGCGGCACCCGATGCTCACATCGCCGTGCTGTACGTGCCGGGTATCGCGACGCTCGCGGGGCTACAGGGCGCGATCGACGCCGGCATCGACACCGTGCGAGTTGCCGTTCATTGCACCGAGGCGGACTGCGGACAGCAACCCATCGAATGGGCCGCAGAGCGTGGGTTGACGGTGATGACGTTTCTCATGATGAGCCACAAGCTGTCACCCGAGGCGCTGGCCGAACAAGCGATCAAGCTCGAATCCTACGGTGCAGACGTGATCTACGTCGTCGACTCGGCCGGCGCCATGGTTCCCGCGCAAGCAGGCGCGCGTGTGGCACGGTTGCGCGATGCCGTGGGTACCGACATCGGGTTCCATGCGCACAACAACCTCGGGGTGGGAATCGCCAACGCGCTCACGGCTGCTGAGAACGGAGCCACCTTCATCGACGGGTCCTTGCGTGGGCTCGGCGCAAGCGCCGGCAACGCTCAAACCGAAGTTCTCGCAGCGGCTTTCGAGCGTGCCGGGTGGGAGACGAACGTCGATCTCTTCCCGCTGATCGACACCGCCGAGAACACGGTCGCGCCGCTGATGTCCGAACCGCAGATCGTCGACGAGACCGCACTGGTCCTGGGATACGCAGGGGTCTACTCCACGTTCTTCCATCCCACCAAGCGAGCGGCGAAGAAGTTCGGCGTCCCGGCCAGGGACATCCTCCTCGAGCTGGGGCGCCGCGGCGTCATCGGTGGCCAGGAGGACATGATCGTCGACGTCGCCGCCGAGCTGGCCGGTCGCACCTCTCACGTCCCCGCAGGAGTCTGACCCGTGACCCACACCATCCACCATCTCATCGGCAGCGAATGGCGAGCAGCCTCCGACGGCGCGTCGTTCGACAGTCACGACCCCCATGACGGCTCCCACCTCGCCACCGTCGCCCGGGGCACAGCAGAGGACGGCGACGCCGCAATCAGCGCCGCTCGTACAGCATTCGACGAAGGTCCGTGGGCGCGTATGGCGCCCAAGGAACGCGCGAAGATCTTGCATGCCGTCGCGGACGCAGTCGACGACCATCGGGCTGAACTCTCCGACCTGGAGACGCGGGACGGCGGCAAGACCATCACTCAGTCGTCACACGCCGAAATCCCGCGCGTGGCACACAATCTGCGCTTCTTCGCGGATTACGCCGCGATGGCGGAGAACGAGGCGTATCCCGACGGCGATCTCCTTTCCTACACGCTGTACCCCCCAGCTGGAGTCGTCTCGGCGATCAGCCCGTGGAACGCGCCTCTGATGCTCGCGACCTGGAAGATAGCTCCCGCGTTGGCATTCGGCAACACCGTGGTCTTGAAACCGGCGCCGCAGACACCGTTGACCGCCAACCGATTCGCGGAGCTCGCGCTCGAAGCAGGTCTGCCGGAGGGCGTCCTCAACGTCGTGCACGGATTCGGCGGCGAGGCAGTGGCCGGACCGCTGACGTCCGACCCCCGGGTCGATCGCATCACCTTCACCGGGTCGAGCGCAACGGGTGTGAAGATTCTGCAAGCTGCGGCAGCGAACCACACACCGGTGTCGGCGGAGATGGGCGGAAAGTCGGCAAACATCGTGTTCGACGACGCGGATCTGGATATCGCGGTGCCGATGTCCATCCGGGCGATCTTCGGCGGAAACGGGCAGGTCTGTCTGTCGGGTTCTCGGTTGCTCGTACAGAACGGGATCATGGACGCTTTCCTCGACCGATTCGTCGACGCAGCCCAGAACCTGGCCGTCGGTGATCCGAAGGATCCGGCCACCGTCGTCGGACCGCTCATCGAAGAGAAACATCTCGAAAAGGTCCACGGCTACGTCGAACTCGCGCAGGAGGAGGGCGGAAAAGTCGTCACCGGTGGGAGTCGACTCACCGACCCCGCCCACGCCCCAGGGTTCTACTACCCGCCGACGGTCATCACCGGTCTGACGAACTCGTCACGCACTGCACGGGAAGAAATCTTCGGTCCGGTGGAAACCGTACTCGGGTTCGACACCGAGGACGAAGCACTGCGAATCGCGAACGACTCACCGTACGGCCTCGCCGGAATTCTGTTCACTCAGAATCTCTCTCGTGCCCACCGTATGGCTGCGCGATGGCGTGCAGGCACCGTGTGGATCAACACGTTCTTCGAGCGTGATCTGCGCCTGCCGTTCGGTGGTGAAGGAATCAGCGGCCTCGGACGAGAGGGCGGGCGATACTCGCGAGAATTCTTCACCGAGCCTCGCGCGGTGACTATCCGATTGAGCCGTTAGATGAGCAGCCTGTGCGTGGTCGTCGGGGCCACCGGTGCGCTCGGAACCGCCGTCACACGCCGACTCGTGACTGCAGGGCACCGGGTGCTTGCGGTGGCACGCAGCGCCGACGCCCTCGACGCTCTCGCGTCTCGGCATCCCGCCGTGACCCCGTGCGTGGCAGACATCGGTTCCGACGACGCGATCGAGGCGATCTCGACGGCCGTCGACGCGCCTGTGCGACTGGTGCTGTTCGCGGCGGGGCTCCCGGTGAAAGGATCCGCCGATACGATCGATCCGTCCGGCCTTGCGATTGCGGCGAACATCAAATCCGGGGGCGTGGTCCGGTTGCTGCATGCTGTTCGCGATCATCTGCAGGAAGGAGCGCGGTTCGTGGCCGTCGCGGGCTCGCTCGGTGTGGAGCCAGGTCCGTTCGACGCCGGCCCCGGCACCGCGAACGCTGCGCTGTTCAATCTGATGCGTCAGATCGGGGCACTCTATGGACCGAAGGGCGTCACAACGCACACCCTTGCCCCTGGCCCGATCGACACACCGAGGCTCGACGCATTCATCGAGCGGGAATCGAGCGAGACCGGGGCCTCGCCCGACACGATCCGCGAGAGATACTACGCCGCAACGTCATTGGGCCGCTTGCCAACGCTGGACGAGGTTGCGTGGATCGTCGAGATGTTGCTCGCACCGGAGGCTTCGGTCCTGCACGGCAGCATTCTGACCGTCGACGGCGGCACCCGCCACGGAATCTTCTAGGAGTATTCGATGCCTGTCGCGCATTTTCATCTGGTCGACGGTTCGTTCAGTGCCGACCAGGGGCAGCGCTTGCTCACCGAGGCGAGCCGCCTGTATGCAGACATCCTGAACGCGCCGATCGACAGGATCCGCGCGTTCATCGTCCGATACGGTGCGATGGACGTCGCGGTGAGCGGAGCGTTCTACGCGTCCAGTTCGCCGTATTTCACGGCCATCGTGTTGGCGGGCAGACCCGCGTCGCAACGACAAGAACTCCTGACCCGCTTCACCGATCTCGTGGTGGACGTGTTGGACGTCGACCGACGCGGGGTTCGCGGGCGCATCGTCGAGGTGCAGCCCGAGAATTGGGCAATCGGCGGCACTCCGGCTGCGGTGGCGCGTGCCGACGAAATTTCGGCACGCGCCGTGAACTAGGGATCGGCTCCGCTGAGCATCATTGCCGAACTGTGCCTGCGGGCAGACCTGCTGTCACCGTTCGGCGATGGTCACGTCCCCTGCAGCGAAGTGCGTCTTCCGGACCTCTCGGATGATCACGCGCACGGTGCTCACCGGCACACCGAGGGCGCGTTGTGCGCCCTCGGTGAGCTCGTGAATCAACGCACGCAGTTGTTCAGGGCTGCGGCCCTCTGCAATCGTCACGTCGATGATCGGCACGTTATTCTCCCGCCACCGTGACGGAACCGAGAGAAGTGAAGTGCGCCGCGATACGTGAACCTGGTTGCACGGGAACGGCATCGGTCATGCCGCCCGTCAACACCACCCATCCCGGTTCGATGGCCAACCCGCGTTCCGCGAGAGTGTTCGCGGCGAACGCCAAGGCCTCCGCAGGGTGCCCGTGCACCGCTGCTCCGGTAGCGGAATCGACAACTTCTCCGTCCACTTCCAACAGGCACGCCTCCAACGCGAGATCCAGGTCCTCGGGGCTGCGTCCGATCGGTCCGGTGACGTAGCGTCCCGACGAATTGTTGTCTGCGATGGCGTCCATCATCGTGAACTCGTACCCGGAGAATCTACTGTCGATGATTTCGATGGCGCCGACCACATGGTCGACCGCAGCGAGGGCCGTCGCGGCGGAAACCCCAGGGCCGCTGAGGCGTCGGCCCATGACGAACGCGATCTCGGGCTCGGCCCGTGCGTGAATGTGGCGCCCTAGCGGAACGGGCGCACCGATCGGCAGAATCATCGCGTCGGTGAGCCAAGCCGTCGACGGCGAATCCACGCCTACCTGAATCTGTTTGGCGCGTGACGTCACCCCGAGCTTGACGCCCGTCACCGTCTGTCCGCCGGAGATGCGCATGCGGAGCGCTACGTCCTGCGCGTCGTATGCGGCACGGAGATCGAGTCCGTCCCACTCCGCTCCGATGGATGTCTGTGGTTCCGCTCGCCGCTCCGCTCCTAGCAGAGTTTCAGCGATCTGCGCGACGCTCCACTGCGTCATGACTCTCCTTCCTCGTCGAAAATTGCAGTGACCGAGCCGATTCCACCGATGTTCGCCACTACCGACTGGCCTGGAGCGAGGGCGAACGCCCGGGTCATGGAACCGGGCAGAACGACATGCCCGGGTTCCAATGTGACGCCCAGCGGGCCGACCGTGTTGGCGAGCCAGACCAGCGCGTTGATCGGTGAGCCCAGTACGGCGCCACCTGCGCCCGTGGCGACGAGTGCGCCGTCCATGTGCAGCGTGCAGCCGGCGAGCCGCAGATCGACCGCGTTCAGCGACATCGGCTTGCTACCGAGGATCACGCCACCGGACGATGCGTTGTCCGCGATGGTGTCGACGATGCCGATTTTCCAGTCGCGGATTCGCGAATCCACCACTTCCAGGGCGGGGAGAACGAAGTCGACGGCGCGCACGGCATCGGCGACGGTGACGCCCGGCCCCGTGAGGGGCTTACCGAGCACGAAAGCAATTTCTGGTTCGATGCGGGGCTGCAGAAAGATTCCTGACGGAATGGGTTGGTGCTCGAGGTGGAACATTCTTCCGGTCAGATGTCCGAAGTCCGGTTGCCCGACGCCCATCTGTCGCTGGATTGCTCGGGACGCGAGTCCCACCTTGTGACCCTTGATCACCTCGCCGTCTCGCACCCACTGCTCGACCTGCGCTTGCTGCACTCTGTAAGCGAACTCGACGCCGGCCTCGGGGTAGCGGGGCGAGAGCGGCTCGATCGGCTGACCGGTTCGATAGACCTCGAGCAGCAGGTCTGCCGCGTCGTGTACGGCGTTCTCGTCGGTAGCTGCGCTACTCCCTGTCACAGCGGTCACGACGCGAACCTTCCCTGCACTGGATCGGTCGTTCGGTTGCGACCGAGTGGCACGACGGCCTCGGCTACCTGGGCGAGTGCCCTGGTCACTTCGTTCGCGGCACCGACGACGGCTCGGTGGAACTCGACGCGGTTGGCGACGAAACGTGACGCCGGAACGCTCATGCTGATGGCGGCGACCACCTGGCCCATGTCGTCTCGGACCGGGGCTGCGACACAGTCGACGTCGGCGACCGCCTCGCCGAGATCGAAGGCGCAGCCTGCCGACCGCACCGCGTCGAGCGCCTCTACCAGTCCGGCCGCGCTGGTGATGGTGGTCGGTGTTCTACGACGGAGCGTGGTCGTGTCCAGAAAGCGTGCGAGCTCGACATGGTGCAGTTGAGCGAGCAGTACTTTGCCCACCGCGGTGCAGTATGCGTCGAGCCGTGTTCCCACACGCGCGCCCTGCACCGTGATGTTGTGTGTGCCGAGCACCTTGTCGACGTACAACACTCGGTTTCGTTCCATGACCGCGAGATGTGTTGTCTCGCCGTAGTTCTCGACGAGCCTGTCCAGGACGGGGGCTGCGCAGGTACGAACGTCCACGGTGCCGCGGAGCGCTTGACCGAGTTCGACCACACGCCATCCGATCCGATACCGCCCGCGTGCTCGGCACTGGAGCAGCCCGATGTCCACGAGCGAGGACAGCAAGGCGTGTGCACTCGATCGCGGGAGATCGATGGTATTCGCGACCTCCGATACCCCCCACTCCGGTCGTTCGACCGTAAAAAGGTCCAGTACGGGACCGATCTTCTGCACTGTCTGCAGCGTCGCCACGGTATCTCCTCGTTGTCTTCCTTCTGTGATCTGCAACACTAGGAACCGAAGGAGGATCCGACCATGACCGCCGACGCACGAAAAGATGGCTCGGAGCGCACGGACACGTCGGTGTACATCGACACCAGTGGTCTCGGATCTCGCGAAGGCCGTGACACCTGGGCTAGTGCGCTCGAATCGACGTACTGCGAGATGGGCCTCGAATGGGGTTCACCGCACGCACATTTCGACGCGGAACTGGTCGGACGTCCGTTCGGCGATCTCTACGTCAGCACCGTGCGCGCCGATCCGCACACAGTCATTCGGACACCTGCGATGATTTCCGGCGACGACGACGACTTGTTGTTGTGCCTGGTCATGCGGGGCCGTGGCCACGTCGAACAGGACGGGCGGTCGGCCGACCTGCGGCACGGCTCCTTCGCCTTTCTCGATCCTTCGCGACCGTTCGTGTTCGCTTCTCCGACCGAATTCGAGCAAGTGGTGGTGCGCACCCCGCGACGCCTGCTCACGTCGCGGCTGCCGTCTCACATCGTCGATGCAGTTGCGGCTCAGGGCGTATCGGCGGGTGAGGGTGTAGGTCGCGTCGTGAGCCGTCTCCTGCAGGAGATCGCCGGTCTCGATCCCGGCGTAGCGCCCGGCGCCGCGTCGTCGTTGTCGGCGTCGATGATGGACATGTTGGTCACCGCACTTGCCGACGGGACGGTTCTGCAGAGCCACACCGAGCTCGCTCATGTGCGAGACCTCCGGCGCGCTCAGCAGCTCCTGGGGTCACGAATGCACGACCCGGACCTCACGATGTCCGACGCTGCTCGCGATCTCGGCATGTCTGTTCGCCATCTTCAGAACTTGTTCCGACGAGCCGACGCAACACCCATGAACTGGTTGTACGCCGCAAGGCTCGACCGGGCGCGCGGCCTGCTCATCGGCTCCGATGCCACCATCAACGATGTGGCGGAAACCGTGGGTTTCCGAGACGTCTCGCATTTCAGCCGAACGTTCCGCAAGCGCTTCGGAGCGAGTCCCGGCGAATACCGCAAAGCCAACTCGACGAGCTGATTTTCCGCCCATCCGAACGGACACGGGACGCACTGCGCCCGATGTTCGGAACTACCGAACGATGTTCGGGTGGACTTCGAGCGCGTCTCAGTCTTGTGATCGCGGACACAACCGAACCACTTCGGGGTCCGCGTTCGACCTGACTACACGCGCCGCAGAAGGAGAATCATGACCGCCACTCTCGGCTTCATCGAAGACATCACGATCGAAGAGCTCGAAAAGGACCCGTACCCGTTCTACGAGCGCCTGCGCCGAGAAGCGCCGGTGGCGTTCGTCCCCGCCCTCGGCATGTACATAGTGTCCTCGAAAGATTTGTGTGCGGAGATCGCGAAGGATTCCGACAACTGGCCTGCGGTCATCTCTGCGGCCGGCGGCCGCACGTTCGGGCCAGGCGCCCTGCTGAACACCAACGGCGAAGAACATCGGAAGTTGCGCGACATGATCGAGCCCCATCTGCAGCCCAGTGCGGTCGACAAGTACATCGACGCACTGGTCCGGCCCTACGCACGCGAGCGTCTCGAAGCCTTCGACAGCGACGGGCGCGCGGATCTCGTATCGGCGTACTGCGAGCCGGTCAGCGTGCGTGCGCTCGGCGACCTGCTCGGATTGAACGACGTCAGCACCGACAAGCTACGGGAGTGGTTCCACAAACTCAGCGTCTCCTTCACGAACGCTGCCGTCGACGACAACGGGGATTTCGCCAACCCGGACGGGTTCGAGCCGGGTGACGAGGCGAAAGCCGAGATCATCGCGCACGTCGATCCCAAGATCGATCACTGGATCGACCATCCCGACCACTCCGCGATATCGCACTGGCTGCACGACGGCATGCCCGAAGGGCAGACGCGTCCACGCGAGGTCATCTATCCCAACCTGTACGTGTTCCTGCTCGGCGCGATGCAGGAGCCCGGTCACGCGATGGCGACCACGGTTGCGGGATTGTTGAGCAGACCCGACCAGCTCGAACGCGTCGTCGACGATCCGACGTTGATCCCTCGTGCCCAGTCCGAGGGAATGCGTTGGGTAGCACCGATCTGGTCGGCGGTCGTCAAGGCTGCGACGAAAGACGTCACCGTCGGCGGTGTCGACATCCCCGCGGGATCGGCCGTCATGCTCTCGTACGGATCGGCGAACCAAGACGAACACGCGTACGACGCGCCCACCGCCTACGACCTCGACCGGCCCGTCACTCCGAACATGACCTTCGGTGCGGGCGCACACGCCTGCGGGGGAACGTATTTCGCGAACGCCGTCATCAGAATCGGTCTGGAGGAGCTGTTGGAGGCCATCCCGAACCTCGAACGCGACGACACTCGTGCCGTCGATTTCTGGGGCTGGGGTTTCCGGGGGCCGAAGGAACTTTTCGTCAAGTGGGAGGTGTGAGATGACCGCCGAACATCGCGTCCGACTTCCGGGCCGCGACATCGAGTGTGGGGGGCAGCAGTCCATCCTCGACGCGACCCTGCGCGGCGGAGGATGGCTGTCGCATTCCTGCACACAGGGAACGTGCGGCACGTGCAAGGTGAAGGTTCTCTGCGGCACCGTCGACCACGGCGCATCTCCCGAGTACACACTGACGGCCGAGGAACGGGAACGGGGCCTGGCGTTGGCGTGTATGGCGAGTCCGTGCACCGACGTCGTCGTCGAACCCCTCGGTGTCGTAGCCGACGACGGCACGCCGCGGTATCCGTTACGCGATTACGAAGGCACCGTGACCGTGCTCGACGACATCGCGTCGAACACCCGTCGGCTGAAAATCCGCCTCGACGCAGCAATGGAATTCAATGCAGGCCAGTACGCCGAGATTCTCGTTCCCGGAACGGGCGTCGGGCGTCAGTACTCCATGGCCAATGCACCGAGCGAGTCTCGCGAACTCGAATTCCACATCAAGCGCACCGACCACGGAATCGCTACCGCCGGTTGGATATTCGGCAACCTCACGGTCGGTGATCGGGTGTCGCTGCGCGGGCCACTCGGGCAATTCGGGATCGTACGACGGCACGACGAGCCCGCGATCCTCATCGGCGGCGGAACGGGGTTGGCGCCGCTGACCTCGATCGTTCGCCACGCCCTCGAACACGACTTGTTGCCGGAGTTGTACCTCTACCACGGGGGAAGGCGTCGGGACGATCTGTACGACGGTGACTACTTCCGCGATCTCGAACGGGCCCATCCTCAGTTCCACTACCGTCCCGCGCTGAGCGAGGAGATCTGGGACGGCGCGTGCGGGTTGGTCACCGATGTCGTGCTCGCCGACTTCGCCACCTGTAAGGGCCTGCGCGCGTATTTGTGTGGGCCACCGCCGATGGTGGATGCGGCGGTGAAGGCGCTCAAGCGACGGCGCATGGCGCCGCGGCTCGTCGCGCGAGAGGAATTCACGGCGTCGACTCCTGTTCTCTCGAGCGTTCTTTGACGACGGTGGAAGCCGGTGCTCTTTCTCGTCGAGAGCACCGGCTTCCACTGACGGTGACCGGTCTAGAAACCCCAGGGCTCGTCTCTACCGACGACCGCGAGCGACCGGAAGCTTCCGGTGTAGAACACCAGGGGGCTGCCGTCGTCGTAGGCGAGTTCCTCGACCCGGCCGAGATGCAACGAGTGGTCTCCGGCGGGATACGTCGCCTCTAGGGTGCACGACAGATGCACGAGGGCACCCTCGAGAAGTGGAACGCCGCGGCGCCACACGAAGCGGACGAGGTCGGGGCGGCGAACAGCGTTCGCGAAGTGCAAAGACAGCGGCTCTTGATCACCGGCGAGTACCGACACTCCGTACTTGCCGGTATCACGAATGCGCGCGTCCATCTTCGCCCGGGTCGAGATGGACACCAATACCAACGGCGGATCGAGCGACACGGAGGTGAAAGCGTTGGCAGTCATGCCGTGTACGGATTCTTCGTTCTCGCTTTCGGCGGTCGTCACTATCGTGACACCGCTGGCGAACCGCCCCAGGGCCTTACGCATGACGATCGGCGAGATTTTCACGTCAGCGCCGCCGAACGATCTCGAGGTCGTCGTTCGAAATCAGATCGGGGCGCGTCCAGCCGTCGACGTCGTATTCGGACATGCACTGTTCTGCAAAGCCTTTGAGCTTCAGGTCCTCGCCCGCACCCTGATACGCGAACAGGGTCTGAAAGCGGACGGCTTCGTGATCGCCGCCGTAGTTGCGCTCGTACAGCTCGTGTCGTCCGCCGAATTCGGTACCGACTGCGTCCCACAGCAACTTGAGCAATTTGACGCGATCGACGGCCTCGACGCCACCGGAACCACGAACGTATTGATCCAGATAGGGACGAATTCGGTCGTCGCCGAAATCGCTGACATGGCTGTTGAGGTAGATCAGTCCGCTGCCGAGGGTCTGCTGGATGATTTCCTTGATTCTCGGGTAGCCGATGCCCATGAAGGTGCGGTAAGCCAAGCCGTATCGCGTATTCGGTTGCACCGCACCGCCGACCCAGTCCTCGGGCGACTTGGCCATGGCGTCCGACAGTCCCCAGAACATGTCTCGCCAGTTGAGTATTTCACCGACCTGCATCTGAACGCCGCGGAAGCTCGCCGAGCCGGTGAGCTCGACAGCCTTCATGACGCAGCCGGCAATGAAGTCGAGCTTCACGGCAAGCCGCGCGCAACCATGAAAGGTGAAGCGCGGCAGGAAACCCGAGCGCATCACGAACCCGTTGGATGCCTCGACGTCGTAGGCGAATATGTTCTCCCAGGGCACGAGCACGTTGTCGAGAACCATGATCGCATCGTTCTCGTCGAAGCGGCTCGACAACGGGTAGTCGAAAGGGCTGCCCATGACAGCCGCGCTCATTTCGTACGACGTGCGGCAGAACAGTTTGAGACCAGGGGAGTCCATCGGCACGGTGAAGATGACGCCGAATTCCTTCTTGCGAATCGGCAGGCCGTAATGCGCGATGAAGTTCGCATTGGTGATGGCCGAACCGGTGGCCACCACCTTCGCGCCGGACACGACCAAACCTGCATCCGTCTCTTTCACGACGTGGATGCACACGTCCGCGGTCTCGTCGGCCGGCTTGTCTCGATCGATGGGAGGGTGCACGATCGCATGGTTGAGGTAGAGCAACCGCTCCTGCGCTTCCTTGTACCAGCGCAGGGCATTCGGCTTGTACTCGCCGTAAAAGTCGGCGTTGGCGCCGAGCGTGCCCAAGAACGACGCTTTGTAGTCGGGCGAACGTCCCATCCAGCCGTACACTTCCCGCTGCCAGGTGACGATAGCGTCCCGGGCGAGAACGAGATCGTCAGCGCTACGCGCAGTCTTGAAGAACGGGTGCGTGAATCCGCCGTTGCCCGTATCCGTCGGCACCGCGAGAACGCCTGCAGCCCCGGGACGGTGAATGGCGTCGTACATGCGGGCAACGGAACGCACCGAATTGCGGAACGCCGGGTGGGTGGTGACGTCGTCCACTCGTTCGCCGCGGAAGTAGACTTCGCGGCCGTCGTGCAACGACTCGATGTACTCGTCGCCCGTCATCGGACGAATGTCGTTGAGCGATTGGGATTCCTGGGAATTCAACACTGCAGTCATGAAGTGGTGTCCTCTTTCGTCAGCCGAAGTTTGTCTGTGATTCGGAACACTAGAAGCGTGAGGTGAGGTTCGACCATGACCAACGACGCACGACGGGATGACTCCGCGCGCACACTTCGGTCCGTCACGTTCAGCACTCGTGATCTCGGTACCAGAGAGGGCCGCGACGCGTGGGCGCGGGCCCTCGACTCGACCTACTGCGAGATGGATCTCGACTGGGGTGACCCGCGTGGTCGCTTCGACGGTGAGCTGACAGGCAAACAATTCGGTGACCTGTTCGTCACCACGGTGACCGCAGATCCCCACACCGTGGTACGCACGCCGGCATCGATCTCGTCCGACGAGCGGGCGCACTACTTGCTGTGTGTCGTGACGGCGGGCCACGTCCACATACGGCAAGACGGGCGTGTGTCGACTCTCGACGGTGGGGCGTTCGCCTTCCTGGATCCTGCGCGCCCATTCGTCTTTCGGTCAGATGCTCGGTTCTCTCAACTGGTGATTCGCGCACCTCGTGAAGCTCTGGATTCTCGATTGGCGATCCACGATGGCTCGACCATTACAGCGCAGGCGATTTCGAGCAATTCAGGAACAGGTTCGATCGTCAGCACGTTTCTGCAGAACATCGCAACATTGGAATCGGACATCGTGTCGAGAGCGGCGCAGTCACTGTCGTTGTCGACTCTCGACATGCTGGTGACATCGATGAACACGGAACTCGCCCGTACCGACAGGCCCACCGAACTACGGGCGCGCCATCTTCACAGTTATCAAACGCAACTCGAAAGCACGTTGCATGATCCGAACGTCTCGCTCACCGACGCGGCGCATGCGACCGGAATGTCGCTGAGATATGTGCAGAACTTGTTCCGCGACATCGGAACTACGCCGTCGGCCTGGCTCGCGTCGCATCGGCTGGAGCGGGCACGGCGACTGCTGACGGAGTCCGATATAACCGTGCAGGAAGTGAGTGAGGCCAGCGGCTTTCGCGACGTCTCACATTTCAGCCGCACGTTCCGCAAGCAGTTCGGCATGAGTCCCGGGCGTTACCGGAGCGCATCGGCCGGTTCATAGGCCTCGATACACGTCAGTCACAACTGCTTTGCAAGTTCCAACGCGATGTTTAGCGCCCGTGCGTCGAGTCTGCGAGGCGGGATTGCGGACAACGCCCGATCCGCCCTCTGCAGCAATCTCGACCCGCGATGCGTGATACAAAGAAGGTGCTGTTGGCGCTTTGCGGGGTTTTGCTGCACTGCAACGTATCCTGCGCTTGCCAACGCACCGGTGGTGACTCCGATACTGGTGCGATGTCGGAGGAGCGATCGACTGAGGGCTGTATAGGTGACCGGTCCATGCGCCTCCAGATGACGAAGAATCTCGTACCGAGCCCAGCTCACCCCGACGACCGTGAGCTGTTGTTCCAGTGAAGCGCGCAACGAGTCCGCGGTACGCAGGAACGCCATGTAAGACGCAACCAAGTCAGAAACTTCGGGTCGCGACGGATCGGGTATGGGTGGCGAATGGGCGACGGTCGTCTTCACTCGGCGCCCTACTTCAGTTCTGCGAGGACGGTGCCTTGGGTGATGGCAGAGCCGGGGGTGACGGCGAGGCCGGTGACGATGCCTGCTTTGTGGGCGTTGACGGGGTTTTCCATTTTCATTGCTTCGAGGACGGCGATGAGGTCGCCTTCGGCGACTTCTTGTCCTTCTTCGACGGCGACCTTGACGACGGTGCCCTGCATGGGTGCGGTGACCGCGTCACCGGACGCGGCACCGGCGCCGCCGCCGCCACGCTTACGTGGCTTGGGCTTGCGGCGGATCGCACCGTCGGATGCTGCGCCGCCGCCGCCGAGGGAGAACTGGCCGGGCAGGGACACCTCGACGCGTCGGCCGCCGACCTCGACGACCACGTTCTGGCGCGGCAGTGCTTCGTCGTCGTCGAGTGCATCTGCTGCGGTGAACGGGGGAACCTGGTTGTCCCATTCGGTTTCGATCCACCGGGTGTGGACGTCGAAGGATTCTCCGTCGCCGATGAACGCGGGGTCGGAGACCACGGCGGCGTGGAACGGGATGACGGTGGCGAGGCCTTCGACCTTGAACTCGGCCAGCGCGCGGCGGCTGCGGGCGAGTGCTTCCTCGCGGGTGGCGCCGGTGACGATGAGCTTGGCGAGCATGGAGTCGA
>NZ_JABUCO010000031.1:0-54197 GCF_019835205.1 Rhodococcus sp. BP-261
CGCCCCGCCCGCCCGCAGTCGCTCGGCGAGTGTGCCCTGCGGCGTCAGCTCGACCTCGAGTTCACCAGCGAGATACTGGCGCGCGAACTCTTTGTTCGACCCGACGTAGGAGGAAATCGTGCGACGGATACGACGCTTCTCCAGCAGCACACCGAGCCCGAAACTATCTGTGCCGCAATTGTTGCTCACGATCTCCAGATCCGATGCGCCCTGATCGAGCACGGCACCGATCAACACCTCGGGAACCCCGACCAGCCCGAAACCACCCACGGCGATCGACGCTCCATCCGGCAGATCCGCCACCGCGTCGGCGGCGCTCGCTACGACTTTGTCCATCATGCGGTCGACCATACATCGCTTTGTACGTTCTGTGAACGTATCGCCACTATGCGAACATTTGCTACGGTGTTCGGGAACGAAGGAGAGTTCATGGCAGACGAGACGGCGCCGTCGTCGGACTACGTGCAATCGCTCGGCCGAGGGCTGGCGGTGATCAGGGCGTTCGACGGGGTGAACCCGCGTCGCACGTTGACCGACGTCGCCAAGACCACCGATCTGACCCGGGCGACTGCGCGACGCTTCCTCCTCACTCTGGTCGAACTCGGTTACGTGCGTACCGACGGAACCCTCTTCTGGCTCACCCCGAGAGTGCTCGAACTCGGCTACAGCTACCTGTCGTCGCTGACACTGCCCGACGTCGCCGGGCCCCACCTCGAAGCACTCTCCCAGCGGGTGCACGAATCGTCGTCGGTATCCATCCTCGACGGCGACGACGTCGTCTACGTCGCCCGCGTCCAGGTCTCACGCATCATGACCGTCGCGATCACCATCGGCACCCGCTTTCCCGCCTACGCCACCTCGATGGGCCGAGTCCTGTTGGCAGGACTCTCATCCGACGAACTCGACGCCTACCTGTCACGACTGGACCCGACGCCGCTGACCGGTAAGACCATCACCGACATCGCATCCCTTCGCGCCGAACTCGAATCCGTTCGCACCCAGGGCTATTGCCTGGTCGACCAAGAACTCGAAGCAGGTCTGCGCTCGATCGCCGCACCGATCCACGACACCGCCGGCACCGTCATCGCCGCAGCCAACGTGTCCACCCCCGCCGCCCGGCACTCCGCCGACGCCGCCCGCGAACACCTCCTCCCCGCCCTCCTGGCCGCCGCCCAAGCAATCGACACCGACCTACGCCGCCTGGACACGAACGCCACCGACAAGCAAGGACATCGACATGCCTGATGCCGTCATCTGTGAACCCCTCCGCACCCCCGTCGGGCGCTTCGGTGGGGTCTTGAAAGACGTTGCTCCGGAAGCTCTCGCTGCCGCCGTGATCACCGAACTCGCCTCGCGCACCGGCATATCCGGATCCGACATCGACGACGTCATCCTCGGCCAAGCATCACCGAACGGAGAAGCACCCGCACTCGGCCGCGTCGCCGCCCTCGACGCAGGCCTCGGCATCGACGTCCCCGGCCAACAGATCGACCGCCGCTGCGGATCCGGCCTCCAAGCCGTCTTACAGGCGTGCATGCAAGTACAGACCGGCGCCAGCGACCTCGTCCTCGCCGGCGGCGCAGAAAGCATGAGCCAGGCCGAGTTCTACACCACCGGAATGCGCTGGGGCGTCAAAGCCGACGCCGTCGCACTGTCGGACCGCCTCGCCCGCGCCCGCGTCACCGCAGGCGGCAGGAACTTCCCCGTCCCCGGCGGCATGATCGAAACCGCCGAAAACCTACGGGCGGAATTCTCCATCAGCCGCGAAGACCAGGACGCCCTCGCCGCCGCCTCCCACCACAAAGCCGTCGCCGCCCAGAACAACGGTGTCTTCGCCGAAGAGATCGTGGGAGTCCGCGTCCCGCAGCGCAAGGGAGATTCCGTCGTCGTCGACACCGACGAACACCCCCGCGCCGACACCACCATCGAATCCCTCGGCAAGCTGCGCGCCATCCGTTCGAAGATCGACCCCGACTCCACCGTCACCGCCGGCAACGCCAGCGGCCAGAACGACGGCGCCGCCCTCGCCATCGTCACCACCCCCGAGAAAGCAACCCAACTCGGCCTGAGGCCCATCGCGAAACTCGTCTCCTGGGCCGTCGCGGGAGTGCCGCCGCGGACCATGGGCATCGGACCAGTCCCCGCCACCGAGAAAGCCCTCGGGCGGGCCGGACTCACGATGAACGACTTGGGCGTCATCGAACTCAACGAAGCGTTCGCCGCACAAACCCTCGCCGTCCTGCGCACCTGGAACATCGAACCCAACGACCCACGACTGAACCCCCACGGCTCCGGCATCTCCCTCGGCCACCCCGTCGGCGCCACCGGAGCACGCATCCTCGCCACCCTCCTACGCGAAATGCAGCGCCGCGACACCCGCTACGGCCTCGAAACCATGTGCATCGGCGGCGGACAAGGCCTCGCAGCAGTGTTCGAGCAGACGAGCTGAGTCCGGTTCGACCGTCGGTGACGCCAGTGCATGCAGCGGACTGTCATCGCGAGCAATCGAGGCATGACGAGATACGCCGACGTCGGCACGACGATTGCGGTGAGCAGCAGCGCTCGACACCACGTCGGCCACGTTGCAGTCGTCGGTACGACCGACGCCATCAGGGTCATCCCCACCGCAACCAACGGGAAGATCGACATCCAGGTGATCAGAACCCTGAGATGGGTCGACGGAGTCGGGGGCCCGGACGGCATCGGTCGTCGACGCCGCCGTTCACTCGAGGCGCCGTGGCGATCGAGTGCGACATGATCCAACACGGTCGACGCCACCGCCAGCGTTTCCATCGAGCGCACCCTTCCATTTCCAACCGAACAGTTGGAGATGGACTCTACCCGTCGAGAATCTCCATCTCCAACCAGATGGTTGGAGTTGGGTAGAGTCGACGCATGGCGTGGGACACCGAACGTACGAAGGCGCTCCTCCTCGAAGCGGGTGTCGACGAGTTCAGTGAGTTCGGGTTCGCGGGCGCCCGGGTCGAACGCATCGCGACCAAAGCCGGGGTCAACAAAGAACGCATCTACCAATACTTCGGCAACAAGGGTTCGTTCTTCTCGACAGTTCTCGCGCAGCAAGTGGCTCTTTTCTCGACAGCAGTTCCACTGATCGGGCACGGCCCGTCTGCGATCGCCGACTACGCAGGCAGACGGTTCGACTTCGCGATCGAGCATCCCCGACTCACCAGACTGCTGTTCTGGGAGGGACTCGAAATACGCAGCGCGGCAATCGAAGATCCGCGTCGCGAACACGCACGCAGGTTGATCGGCAGCGCCACGAGAGCCCTGCCGACACTGTCGGCAGCCGACGCTTCCGAACTGATACTGACCGTCATCACCCTGGTAGACGGATGGGTGGCTCTGCAAACCACCGATCGCCAGTTCGCGGACACCGAAGTGACGGCCGATGACCGAAACGACCGCAGACGCGACTTCATCGTCATGACGGTCTCCGCGGCGACCACCGCAGCCGTGGAACGCGGTCGAGGAGATGATTCGCGCAGAGCGAGATGAACGGAACGGACCGCGTCGTGGATCCGAACCCGTTGTCGCCCTTGCGGTTTACGCCGTTTTCGAGCGGGTAGGCACAGAACGCGCGCCTCCGCCGTGCGTGTAGCAGCACGTTCCACCTTACCCGCGAGCAGACTTGGAGAAGACCCACCGTGAACGACGCATCACAGCTCACCGTGCTGGTCACCGGGGCGACCGGCAACCTCGGCACCAGCGTCGTCGACGCCCTGACCCGTAATCCCCGCGTCGGCAGAATCATCGGACTGGCGCGACGGGCGCCGACGTCGCAGCCGGACAAGACGACGTTCGTCGAGGCCGACATTGCGAAAGACGATCTGCTGCCGTTCTTCTCGAACGTCGATGTGGTCGTTCATCTGGCGTGGCAATTTCAGCCCACCCGCGATCCTGCGCACACCTGGAGCGCAAATGTATTGGGCGCACTTGCAGTGTTCGACGCGGCCGCACGCGCGCACGTGCCGTCGCTGATCTACTCGTCGTCGGTCGGCGCTTACGCACCCGGACCCAAAGATACTGCAGTGAAGGAAGATTGGCCCACGCACGGGTGGCCGGGCGCCGCCTACACGCGCGAGAAGTCGTACCTCGAACGCGCACTCGACGCGTTCGAACTCGAACATCCCTCGATGCGCATCGTCCGCATTCGTCCCGCGTTCGTGTTCAAACCCGAAGCCTCGACCGAACAACGTCGTTTGTTCGCGGGTCCGTTCCTGCCGCCGCAGTTGGTCCGACCCGAGCTGATCCCGTTCGTCCCGAAACTACCGGGCCTCGTGTTCCAGGCAGTGCATTCCGCCGACGTCGGTGACGCATTTTCGCGCGCTGCCACCAACCACGCGCACGGAGCCTTCAACATCGCCGCTGAACCACCCGTGACTGCCGCGGTGCTGGCGGACGTACTCGGCGCCCGGGTCGTACCGGTTCCGGTCATGCCGGTTCGCGCATTGGTACTTCTTCTGTGGAAGCTCCGAATCGTGCCCACCAGCCCCGACCTGCTCGACGCGGTTCTGCGGTTGCCACTGATGGACACTTCACGCGCCCGCACCGAACTCGGGTGGCAACCGCGTCACACCTCGGCGGAAGCGTTGTCGGAGTTCGTTCGAGGTGTCCACGAAGTGCGAGACGCGCCTACTCCCCCGCTGTCCGAATGAACGCTGGTCGATATTCAGTCGACAGTGCCCGGACCTGGAATTCGATGCATCAGCACGGTGGCCGCGTCGAGAACGAATTCTCTGTCGAGCGTGAACAGATACTTGTAACGGGGACTTCCGTCGTGCGCGCGCCCGTCGTGCACGGCGATCAACGCGCCGTGGAACAACGGATCGACGACGATCATCGACCGTTCGAGCGCCAGTGGTTCGTCGGAGCCGATGCCGACGGCACGGTAGCGGTGACCCGCAGGCGCGGGGCGAGAATCGAACACCGCGGTCAACGCCGTTCGTGACGCCAGGTCATCGAGCCGCGAGCGGTACGCGTCGGACATTTCGGTCGAGGTCGACGCGGTGACCAGCACGATCCCCGTGGATCCCGCCGATTCGGCACGGCGCAGAAGCTCGTACTCGCAGTACTCGACGAGTTCTTCACCGCCGTGCCGGAGGCGAGAGTGTTGCCGAGCGAGACCGCCCGGCGTCACCGCAACCGGCGCTCGCACCGTCACCGCTGGTTGCGTCGTCCATCGATCGACGACGCGGGCATGGGCGTCGAACACGGGCAGTGCGTCGGGCGGACCGTACAACCAGCCTTGGCCCCACACCGCACCGATGTCGTGTGCCCACCGCTCGTGGGCCTCGGACTCGATTCCCTCGGCCAGAACGACGGCGCCTGTGCGGTCTGCTTCCGCGCCGACCGCGGTGAGGATCGCGGCGGTCTCCCGAGTCGAGCGACCATGAGTCAATCGCATGTCGAGCTTGATGACGTCGGGTCGCACCAGCGCCAGCAGCGCCAAACTGGATGCGTCCGCGCCGACGTCGTCGACAGCCACACGCCAGCCGTTGTCACGAGCCTGTGCCACGGCGCCCAGAAGCCCGGCGACGTCCGACATCAATTGGCGTTCCGTTATCTCCACGATCACCGACAACGATCGGGCCTCGGCGAGCACTCGGCGCGACTCCGGCGGTGGCGGCGCGCCGAGCGCAGCGGGCTCGGTATTCACGAACAGCTGAAGATGACGGGGAAAGCGGGCCGCAAGAGCCCCCTGTACTGCGGTGAGCCGGCAGTGCCAGTCGAACTCGACCATGCAATTTCGGTCCTCGGCGTCTGTGAACAACTGCTCGGGGGACGTGGAGGGACTGTTCGCCGACGGACGCACCAGCGCTTCGAACCCGACCACCGTGCGGGTGTCGAGCGCGACCACTGGCTGATAGACCGGACGAAGGTCCGGCAAAGGGGCGCCACCGGTCGAACGGTCGTCCTGCGGGCTCTGCACTGTGCGTCTCTCCTGACATCGTCCCAGCGTCCCTCGACCGGAATCCATTGTGCCTTCACTTCTGCATTCTTCACCTCGGGCACACAGAAGACCGGATACGAGGCGGACAAGATATACAGTCGGTCGAGACCGATGAACCGACCGAACTGGGGCACGATCACATGGCAGGCCGAGGACATAACCTGTCGAACCCGCACCACGCGTTGTTCGCCGACAGGTACGTGGTTCGAGAGGTCATCGGCAGGGGCGGAGCAGCAGATGTCGTCCGAGCCGAGGATGTACGACTGGGCCGGACGGTTGCACTCAAGATTTTTCGTCGCGACCGGGGCGACCTGCCGGATCGCCGACGCATCGAAGCCGAGATGCAGACACTCGCTGCCCTGTCTCATCCCGGCCTGGTGACTCTGTTCGACGGCGGGACCGCTCTGGACGATCAGGGCTTCGAGACGCCTTACCTCGTCATGGAGTTCGTCGACGGTCCCACCCTGAATCAGCTACGGGCCGGAGCATGTCTGCCTCTTCCCGATGTCGCCGGCCTCGGCCGCGACGTGGCCACTGCGCTCGCTTACATCCACTCCGCAGGCGTGGTTCATCGCGACGTGAAGCCGGCGAACATTCTCGTCACACCGCCGACCGTGCACGCCCACCGATCGTTCAAGCTCACCGATTTCGGCATTGCACGCGTCGTCGATGCGGCCAGATTGACCGAACACGGCACTGCCGTGGGAACCGCACACTATCTGAGTCCCGAACAAGCTCTCGGAAGTACGACGGGCCCACCCACCGACGTGTATTCACTCGGTCTCGTCTTGATCGAATGTATCGGTGGCCGCGTGGTTTTCGAGGGTAGCGCCATCGCCGCGGCCGTCGCACGTCTGCATCGTGATCCCGAGGTGCCTGCCGGGCTGCCCCCGGAGTGGGCGAGGCTGTTGTCCGAGATGACTGCTCGCCGACCCGAGGATCGTCCCACGGCAGACGAGGTAGCCGAACGACTTGCCACGGTGGACACACTGGATCGCCCATCGGTTCCGACAGGCGACCTGGGCACCTGGGTCTACCCTGCGATCACCGAAGTCCCTGTGCACGAGTTGAATCAGATGGAACCTCCGCCTCGACGACGAGTCGGTCGGATGACCGCGGGCGTCGCAACGGCGGTCGCCGGACTGGTCGCCGTCGCGGTGGCGTGGAGTTCCCAGACTTCACCACAACCCCCGACAAGCGACCCCCGAGCCGAAACGTCGAGTCCAGTCCCGTCGACACCGATCACCTCGACACCCGAAGCAGCAGAACCCATCTCGTCGCCGACCACCGATTCCGTCATCGTCGAACCGGTGGCACCGGAGACGTACCTGCCCGAGACAGCCGCGATTCCGGCTCCTCGACTGCCTGCGGACACTCCGCCGGCAGAGTCGGGCAACAACGGCAATAGCAACGGGAACAACGGCAACGGCAGCGGGAACAACGGCAACGGCAACAACAAAAGTGGCGGCAACAACGGCAACGGAAACGCTAACGGGAACGGGAACGGGAACGGGAACGGGAACGGGAACGGGAACGGGAACGGCAGAGGCAACTGACGGTTCGCCCGCGCCTAGCGCCGGGTCGTCCTGGTCGAGGGATGCTCACCGCGTGTCAGCGGCGGGATATGTTCGATAACACCGGCCACGGCGGCGAGTCCGCGACTACCGATGTGGCTGGGCCGCGCGACAATGGGTGACGCGTGGTCGGACAGGCGGTCGAGGCGGTCGCGAGCACGGTCGACCACGGTCAACGGTGCAGCAGCCACCACGTTGCCTGGTGGCCGACGTGCAACAACAGGGTGAGGCCTGGTGGGTGCGGCCCGTCGAACGATCGACCACATCATGCCTGTGCGGTGCAACTGCCGATCCGTCATCGCAGCCCGCAACATCGGCAGCAATTGGTCCTCTTCGTCGCGCACGTCCTGCCTCAGAAGCTGGAATATTCTCTGCAGCAGGGGCTCACGATCCGGATCCTGCGGTGGCATGGCCTCGAGATCCGAGAACAACTCGTCTATCTGCTGGTGTTCCTGCTCGATGTCGAGCGTCAACTTCTCGCCCTCGGGCACATGTTTGCGAATGATCGGCCACAAGACTGCCTCTTCGGCAAACGCGTGCGGAAAGACGAGCCGGCACAGCGCGCGCAGAAGATCGTTCTGCTCGACGCCTTCCGCGGCCTCGATTCCCCGAAGAAGACGATCGAGTTCGACATGGTCGTCCCGCTGACGGACCAGAACGCTTCCCGGCCCACCCAACTCGTCGACCGAAAGATCGGAAATGGATTTCGGCATGCTTACCCCACAGAACTGATTGTCCGGCGGCGCGGTCCGGACACAGCCCCCGAACCGCGCCTCGCCAGATGGATTGTGTCGACGCCCGTTACGTCTCGTCGGGGTCGAGGGCGTCCTTGATCTTGCCCATCATCCCCTTCTCGGTGCCGAGGGCCGCCGACGCTGGATCGCCCTTGGCGCCGTCGTAGGTCGCGTACAGTTTCGGATCCGGTGCGGGGGCGGATGCCTTGTTGCCCAACGGTTGCGGGTCCGCGAGGAAGCCCATCTGGCGGGCGCCGTCGGGCGCGAGACGATTCGCCCACCCGCCGGTGGACGAGAATTCCCCGTCGGACAGATGCCACAGGTCGGTGGCATGCTCGGTGGCTTCTTCGTCCAGCAGAGCGTTGGGCGCGACGACGCCTTCGAGTCCGTCGGCTTGCAACTCTTCGATCGCAGCGAGCCACAAATTTTGATGGTGGGTGTCGCGGGCGAGGTTGAACTTCAACATCGCTTTCACTCCCGGGTCGTCGGTCATGTTGTACAGCCGCGCGGTCTGCAACCGTCCCTGAGCTTCCGCGGCGACGTTCGCACGGAAGTCGGCCAACAGGTTTCCGGACGCAACGATGTAGCGGCCGTTCCACGGGACACCGTTCGAATCCTGAGGCATCGCACCTCCCCCGGCGACGATGGCCTGCTGCGGATCCATCCCGCCCATCACCGCCGCGACCACCGGATCAGCCGCCGCCGCTTTGGTCGACTCCGTCGCAGGCGCGCCTTCGAGAAGGCGTGCGACCATCGTCGCCAGCATCTCCACGTGCCCGATCTCCTCGGTGGCGATGTCCATGATCAGGTCCTTGTACTTACCTTCCATGCGACAGTTCCAGCCCTGGAACAGGTACTGCATGGTCACGGTCATCTCGCCGTACGCGCCGCCGATCAACTCCTGGAGCTTGCGGGCGTACACGGGGTCCGCCTTCTCGGGCTTGACGTCGAACTGCAGGTAATCGGTATGGCGAAACATGTAAACTCCATTCTGGCAGTGGAAGACAACCGTTCGCCCTTCGGATACCGGAAGACCGAATCGGTCAAACCTCCTCTGCTGCACAAGTTTTGGCGAAATCCCCGCTGACACTCGCCTACTTTTGCGATCCCGGACAACGTATCTCCAGACGGCAGCGACAACAGGTTCGCGAGAACCGCCGCTGCCCGTTCGATCGTCTATTCGTATGGGTAGGAGAAGCGATGACCTGCAACAGCGCGTCCATTCCTCCGACCGCTGACGCGTCGACCGAGATCGGTGGTCACGACCTCGCCGACATCGCCGACGCGGTGCCCTCGGCATCCGCCGTATACGGGGACGCGGTGGTAACGGGCGTCAGCGACGATTCGCGCACGGTCGAACCAGGCGACCTCTACCTCGCGTTTCCCGGACGCCATGCGCACGGCCTCGACTTCGAACTCGAAGCGCTCGCCCGCGGAGCAGTCGCGATCCTGTCGGACCGTCCCGCGGTGTCACTGCCTTCGGTCGTCGTGACCAACCCCCGCAGCTGTGCGGGTCCGGCCAGCGCACTCGTCCACCGTCACCCCTCGAAGGGTTTGAGGGTATACGGAACGACGGGTACCAACGGAAAGACAAGTACGACCTACCTGCTCGGGGCCGCACTGTCCGCCGCGGGCGAGACCGTCGGCACCATCACCGGCATCTCCATCGCAGGACCGAGAACCACCCGACCGGCTGCCCGGACCACCCCGGAAGCCGCCGTACTGCAGCAATCCCTCGCGGCGATGCGTGACGAAGGCGCCACGTCGGTTGCTCTCGAAGTGTCCTCGCACGGGCTGGACCAGGGCCGAGTCGACGCGACGCACTTCGCCGCCGTCGGGTTCACGAATCTCACCCGCGACCACCTCGACTACCACCGATCGATGGACGAGTACTTCGCCGTCAAGTCACGCCTGTTCGAATCACACCGAACCGAGGTGGCGGCGATCGGAATCGACGGGGACTACGGTCGTCGGCTCGCGTCGTCGGTCGGTGTGCCGTGTTGGACGTGGTCGGCGTCGGATCCCGGGGCAGACATCCACGCAGATCGAATCCGCTCGGGCCCCACGGGCACATCCTTCACCGCACACACACCCGACGGCCCCCTGGACGTCCGCCTCCGGCTGCTGGGTCCTCATCAGGTCGACAACGCGTTGACCGCGCTCGCCATGCTCGCCGCGACGGGAGTCGAGCTCGACGCGGCTGTCGCCGGATTCGAGCAGTTGACCCATGTACCCGGCCGTTTGGAACGCGTCGACGACGGCCGGAGCGGCGTCGTGGCGCTCGTCGACTACATGCACAACACCGACGGCCAGCACCGGCTGCTCCCCTATCTACGGTCGCTGAGTACCGGGAAATTGATCGTGGTCATCGGCGCGACCGGCGACCGTGACATCGGGAAGCGCTTCCCGCTCGGAGCCACTGCAGCCGAGTACGCCGACATCGTCATCGTCACCGACGAGAGCCCCTTCTCCGAAGACGCCGACACCATCCGAGATGCGGTCGTCGATGGCGCTGTTGCAGCCGGTTCGGCGACGGTACTCGTCGAACCGGACCGGCGCGATGCCTTCGAACTCGCGGTCGAGCACGCACGGCACGGTGACGTGCTCGTGGTCGCCGGACGGGGATGCGACGACCACGTGGTCCACGGCAACAGGTCTGCGCCATTCGACGACAGGGTGGAACTACGTGCAGTCCTGGAGAACAGTGCGTCGACAAGCTGACCGCGAACACGCGCGGTCCAGGCCGACAATGCTCGGCGCTGCTGTCCCGCAACACCATTGAGGTACCGATCGATCCGAAAAAATTTCTCCACCCTCTTGGCACTCTCCGATCGAGAGTGCTAAATTCTTCCTCAGCACAGTGAAACGGCAGCCCGCTACAGGGGCGGGCGCATCGTCTGCATCAGGAGGTGATTGCTGTGCTTCGATTCGATCCGTTCCGTGAGTTGGATTCCATCGCCGCCGGCATGTTCGGCTCGTCGAGTGGTTCGGACCGTGTCCCTCGCTTCATGCCCATGGACCTGTACAAGGTCGACGACCACTACGTGCTCTCCGCCGACCTCCCCGGCGTCGACCCAGGCTCGATCGACGTCGACGTGGACCGGGGCACCCTCACCCTCACCGCCCATCGGACTGCGCCGAGCGATGGTGGCGTGCAGTGGATTTCATCCGAGCGGTTCGCCGGAACCTACCGCCGTCAGATCGCACTGGGCGACGGTATCGATACCGAACGCATCACGGCCTCGTACGACAACGGCGTGTTGTCGGTGACGATTCCGCTTGCAGAAAGAGCGAAGCCTCGGAAGATCGACATTTCGCGATCGGGTGCCGAGCAACGTTCGATCGAACCGCACGCGACCTGAAACGCTGTCGGACAACATGTTTCACGGTCGAATCGGAAAGGAGTGTCGCGCATGGACGACGAAGTGATCTGGCGGGAGGAATCGGATCGCGATTCCTGGTGGCGGCAGGTCCTCGGGCTCGGCGGCGAGGTACGTGAATGCCCCGAAACCGACGCACTCGAACAGGCTTTGGCTGTCCCGTTCGAGGAGGATCCGTTTCCGCCCACCCCGCGCGATTCCGTGATGGTGTAACTGCCGGAGGACCGTCTGTCGTGGGCTCGACACACGCGTGCCGAGCCCACGCTCCCTCCGCTCCAGGAGCGTTCCGGGGTGCGCTTCACCTCGCCGCGGGTGGCGACGCAGACTCCGATCCCAGCCGGACGAGGTCCGCGGCGAGCGTAGCGACAGGGATGTTCTCGTTCTGTGAGAGCTGGCGGATCAATTCGAACGCCTGGACCGCGTCGATACCGTAACGCTCCATCAGCATGCCCTTTGCTTGGCCGATCACATCTCGGGACGCCAAGCCAGAGGCGAATTGTTCCGTCTTGTTCGCCGTGTACAGCGCTACGGCAGCGTGAGTCGCGAGGACCGCGCCGAGTTCCTCGTCGGCGTCGTCGAACGCGTTCGCAGTCAAGGCGAACAGGTTCAAGGCGCCGATCGTGTCTTCTTTCGTGTACAACCGAAACGACATGCTGCTGAGAACACCGGCTTCCACGGCTTTCGGAGCAAACTCGGGCCACCGCGGATCGGTGCGGAAGTCGTCGCATCGGACGAAGAATTCGCTACGGGCTGCATCGACGCACGGTCCTTCGTCGAGCTGCTCTTGAAGGGCGTCCAGCCGAACGGGCAGCTCGCTCGTTGCGGCGTGCGATCGATACTTTCTCGGACCCTCCGCAACGAGAATGTCAGCGCAGTCGACCGCGTCGATCAGCTCCGTCGCGCTCTCGGTCACCCCGCGGAGGGTGTCCTCCAGACTTCTGGGAGCGAAGAAGGACCTCGTCATGTCGGCAATTTGTCGACTGAGGTCGCTACGTCGCGAGTCGGCGGTCAATTTTCCCGACCTCCGATCGGCACGTCCTCGGGCGACAGGGCACGATGCTGGTCCGCCGCCATGGCGCCGAGGGTGAGCTGACAGAGGCAACGAACATCCATTCGGGTGCGTTACCCGGGCGCCCTGGGCTTTACACTCGTCGCACGAAATCGTTCTCGATTAACGGTGCAGTTGCTCATCCGATGTGGTGCTATTACTCCTGCGGTCGGGTCGATCGCAGTGGTCAGGTTGATTCCCGACGAGGGGGCGGGAATCAACCTCCACGTGGAGCGGTTCGACGCGTTACTTCCCGGTCCACACCGGTTGCCTCTTCTCGCCGAACGCCGTTGCACCCTCGTGCGCGTCGGCGCTCGAGAAGACCACGTTCATGGCTTCCTGATTGCGCGCCCACAGGCCGTCGCCCCACGTGTCACCGTTGGCACTCTCGTGGACGAGTTGTTTGCTCGTCACCACCGACAGCGGTGCGTTGACCGCGATCGATTCCGCGAGTTCGAGTGCCACGTCGAGCGACGCGCCTTGCGGCGCAACCCTGTTGATCAAGCCGAGCTCGTACGCTCGCGCTGCCGTGATCGGCTCACCGGTCAGCGCGATCTCCAAAGCGATCTTGCGCGGAATCTGTTGACTCATGCGCAGAACGCCGCCTGCACCGGCGAAGAGGCCGCGTTTGACTTCCGGCAAACCCAGAGCTGCGGTCTCGTCCACGACGGCCAGATCACATGCGAGCAACAGCTCCGTTCCACCACCGAGGGCGAAACCGTTGACCGCCGCGATGGTCGGCTTGTCGACCCACTGGCGAACGAAGCCCGCAAAGCCCCACTCCGGATGCCCGTCGGCGTCGAGAGATCTGCCCGCTGCGATCTCCTTCAGATCTGCGCCTGCGCAGAAGGCACGACCGGAACCGGTGAGAACGATCGCTCGCACGTCGGGATCGACGTTGGCTGCGTGCACCGCATTTCCCACCGCCGTGGACAATGTCGAATCGACCGCATTCAGCGCCCTCGGGCGGTTGAGCGACACCACTGCGACGTTCCCGCGTCGCTCGACCAGCGCCGCCGGTTCGTCGATCGTCGTCGAACTCATCGAAATCTCTCTCTCGGTGTTGTCTATCTACCTGCGAATCGGTCGATCCGCTCACGTGCACTTCCGCAGGCGCCGACGTCGGCAATCGTGCGGGCCTCGTCATCGAGACGGTCGGACAGCGAACCGTTCGACGCCACCCGCATGAGCCTCCGCGTCTGCCCCACGGCAGGGAAGGCACTCGCACAGACCTTGCGTGCCAACTCCTCCACACGAGAGGAAATCTCGGCGTCGTCGACCAGGTCGGTGACCAGTCCGTTGTCGAGCGCTTCCTGACCACCGATGACCTCTGCAGCCAACAACATCCGCGCCGCCGCGCGCGGACCTACGACTCTGGGCAATAGCGTCGACACGCCACAATCCGGCGACAATCCGACCGCCGAATAGGCTGCGGCGAATTTGCTGGACCGTCCTGCCACGACGAAATCCGCGCCAAGCACGAATCCCAAGCCCGCGCCTGCCGCCGAGCCCTGAACTCCAGCGATGACCACGACGGGGAGCGTGTCGAGAATCTTCAACGCATCGTGGACCGTACCGGCCAGATCGGTGAGGAACGCGGGAATCTCGGCGGCAGAGGCCATTTCGCGCACATCACCACCGGCACAGAAGTTCTTGCCCTCGCCGGTCAGTACGAGCACGCGGACGCCGGGATCGGCTGCCACTGCCTCGATCGCAGCCTTGAAGCCGGCGGCCAGATCGGTGTTCAACGCGTTCGACGACGCGCCACGAGTAAGCACGATGCGAGCGATCCCCTGCTCGATCGAGAATCGCACGCTCGCGTTTTCGATACCGTTCATCGGGGGGCCATGCGGATCGCACCGTCGAGGCGAATGACCTCGCCGTTCAGCATCGGATTCTCGACGATGTGGCGTACCAGAGCTCCGAATTCGTCGGGGTCACCGAGCCGCGAGGGGTGAGGCACCTGGGCGCCGAGCGATGCGCGCGCGTCGTCGGGCAACGTCTTGAGCAACGGGGTGTCGAAGATCCCTGGTGCGATGGTCGCGACGCGAATCTGGTGGCGAGCCAGCTCGCGAGCGATCGGCAGAGCCATGGACACGATTGCGCCCTTGGACGCGGCGTACGCGGGCTGACCGATCTGGCCGTCGAACGCAGCAACCGATGCCGTGTTCACGATGACGCCGCGTTCTCCATCCACGCTCTCGGTCGACGCGATGCGCTCGGCAGCGAGTCGAATCACGTTGAACGTACCGAACAGATTGATGCGGACGATGCGCTCGAAGTCCTCCATCGGAAGGGGTCCGTTCTTTCCGAGCACCTTCCCCGGAGGACCGACGCCTGCGCAGTTGACCACGACGCGAAGCGGGCCCTGCTCGGACAGCACGTCCAGCGCCTGCGAGACGTCGTCGGAGGACGTGACGTCACCGGGCAGGAAGGTCACCGATCCTGCATGCTGCTCGGCGACGGACTTACCCGGTGAGCCCGGCAGATCCAGGATGCCGACGTGCGCGCCTGCCCGCACGAGCGCTTCGGTGGTCGCCAGGCCGAGACCGGATGCCCCACCGGTCACCAGAGCGGTGATATCAGTCGTCTTCATCTCGAATTCCTTGTCTGTCCGAGCGACACCTCATGTGCCGCTGGTGAAAGTGATGTGTCGCGGGCGGTGCCCGCTGTCGTCACGGCCGGCAGTGCGAACCGAAGCCTCAGCGCGGGTCGACGAAGATGTCGTAGTCGAGCGGTTCCTGCCCTCCGTACACCGCGAGATCGGTGATGCCGGCTTCGGCCAACACATCGACATCGATCAGCGTCTCACCCGTTCGGTGACGCGGGGTGTGCGACAGCAGCAGGGCGGCCGCGTCGGCCATCACCTGTGGGTCACGTGCGTGCGACGTCCCCTCCTCGCCGCCGAGGAGGTTCTTCACCGCAGCAGTTGCGATGGTGGTCTCCGGCCACAGGCAGTTGCTGGCGATACCGTCGTCCGCGAATTCTGCGGCAAAGCCTTTGGCCAGCAACGTCATTCCGTACTTGCCGAGCATATAGCCCGGGTGCTTTCCCAGCCACTCGTCGGACATGTTCAGCGGCGGTGACAGCGTCAACACGCTCGCCGATTCCGACTTCTTCAGGAATGGCAGGCACGCCTGCGTGAGAGCGAACGTTCCGCGCACGTTGACCTGTTGAATGAGATCGAAACGCTTGAGCGGTAGGTCCTCGGTCCCGGCCAGATTGAGGACGCTTGCATTGTTGATGCAGATGTCCACGCCCCCGAAGGTGTCCGCTGCGGTCGACGCCGCGCGCTGGACGTCGTCGTCGTTTCGCACGTCGCCGACGACTCCGACAGCCTTGCCACCGGCAGCTTCGATCTGCTCGACCGCCGTGTGAATGGTTCCGGGCAAGCGAGGGTCGGGATTGTCGGTCTTCGCGAGCAGCACCAAATTCGCACCGCCCCTGGCCAATTCGGTGGCGATCGCCAAACCGATGCCGCGGCTTCCGCCCGACATCACCGCTGTCATACCGTCGAATCGTAGGTCGCTCATGTCAGTCCTTCTCGTCAGAGTCGCTCGATGATGGTGGCGTTGGCCATGCCGCCGCCTTCGCACATGGTCTGCAAGCCGTATCGACCACCGGTGGCTTCCAGATACGTCAGCATCGAGGCCAGAAGCCTGCCGCCCGACGCACCGAGCGGGTGCCCCAGCGCGATGGCGCCACCGGCCGGGTTGAGGCGTTCGGGGTCGGTGTCGAAGTGGCTCTGCCACAACAACGGAACCGGAGCGAACGCTTCGTTGACCTCGTACGCGTCGATCTGATCCAGCGTCATTCCCGTACGCGCGAGGATCTTCTCGGTGGCGGGGATCGGCCCCGTCAGCATCAGGAGTGGGTCACTTCCCGCCACGCTGAAGCTGTGGAAACGGGCGCGCGGTGTCAACCCGAGCGCAGCAGCCTTCTCCTCGCTCATGATCAAGGCGGCCGACGCGCCGTCCGTGAGGGGCGACGAGTTTCCTGCGGTGATGGACCACTCGATCTCCGGGAATCGCTGCGACATGGCCTCGCTCTGGAACACAGGACGCAGGCCGCCCAGCGACTCTGCCGTGGTCGAGGGCCGCACTGTCTCGTCCGTGCTGACGAGGACTTCGTTACCGGACCCGTCGACCGTACGGACGGGAACGATCTGATCGACTTGCTGCCGCCCTGCCGCCTCGGATGCACGACGATGCGAACGGGCTGCGTATTCGTCCAACTCCTCGCGGCCGAACTTCCACCTCGCCGCGATCAGCTCGGCTCCGATGCCCTGGGACACCAGGCCTTCCGGGAAGCGCTTGGCCAAGGGTCCGACGTTGGGGTCCTTGTCTCCCACGTTCGAGAACATGGGTGCGCGACTCATGGACTCGACTCCGCAGGCGATGACGATGTCGTACGTGCCGGCTGCAACACCGTGGGCGGCGAAAGCAGCGGCCTGCTGGCTGGAACCGCACTGACGATCGATCGTCGTCGCAGGAACCGACTCCGGGAAGCCTGCCGCCAGAACGGCGGTGCGCGCGATGTTGACTGCCTGTTCGCCGGATTGCGTCACGCATCCGGCGATGACGTCGTCCACCAACGCCGGATCGAGGTCGTGTTTGCGGACCAGCTCGGCCAGGAGGTCCGCAAGCAGGGTTGCCGGGTGAACCCCTGACAGAGAGCCGCCCGGCTTACCCTTCCCGGACGGCGTTCGGATGACGTCGACGATCACTGCGGTAGTCATGAAGTTCGAATTCCTTTCGTAGGTGGTCGAGAAGATTCAGATTCCGAGAAGCTCGGACACATAGTTGCGCGCTCGTGTCGGGTCGAACGACCGCGCGATCTGCATTTTCTCGGCCTCCGTCGAACCTTCGGCGTGGGTGGCGAGGACGGTCTGATATCCACCCCAGCTTCCCGTGCAGAGGTCGCCGATCAAGTTGATCAAGCGCAGACGCTGTTCCGCGGGAACGGCTGCGGCGAAATACTTTTCGAGAACCTTGCGGGTATCGGGATCCGCCCAGTCGCCTCCGCCAGGACCGGTGGCCACCAGACCGCCCGCCAAGTCCAGCACGGTCGTCGTCGCGGCAGTGAAACCGTGCGCGAAGTGATACTTGGCCATGTTCACGGCGAGAGGATCCGGCAGTTGAACTCCGTTGTCGCCCTGGGTCGAACGCAGCGCCGCGAGCTGACCGAACCCGCGGACGGTTTCGGTGTACGAGATCAGCTCTGTCAGCTTGCTCTTGACGTGGCCGGCCTTGATGATGCCGTTCGCTTCGGCCACCATGGTCGCGGCGCCGACGAGGAGGTCGAGGAGCGGCAGCTTGTAGTTGATCGCCGTGTATCGGTGATAGTCGACGAATGCAATGGCCAACGGCCCGGCGAGCTCGGGCTGACGTGCGAGAAACACCCTGTTCTTGGGGACGCGGACGTTGTCGAACACGGTCAGACTCTCGAGCAGCTTGTGCTTCGACGACAGCGGATGCGAGAACTCGTCACGGTCGCCGTGCAGATACGGCGAGACGTACAGGGTGAGGCCTGGAGTATCGACCGGCACTGCGAAGCTGAGTGCGTAGTCGGCGTCCGATGCACCCATCGCGCGGGTCGGGAGAACGAGGATTTCGTCGGCGTTCGCGGAGAACGACGTGTGCACCTTGGCACCGCGAACCGTGATGGACTCCTCGTCCTCGTCCACGATGTGCAGGTAGAGATCCGGGTCGGCCTGCTGATGGGGCGCGAGCGAGCGATCGCCTTTGACGTCGGTCTGCGCGACGGCAATCGCGACGTCGTTGGCGCAGCAATGGTCGTAGAACGCCTTGGCGTTCTCGAGACCCTCGCCCGTCAGCGCGCGAAGGAGCCCGAACAGCGCGTCGCTGCCCACCTCTTTGAGAACGATCGTTCCAGTCCCGAGTCTGCAGACACTCTCGATGAGCTCACCGCGGCGCGCGATGTCGTCCGCGGTGCGCGGAACGCGATAGAACGCTGTGTAGGGACCGTCGCCGTCGTCCGCTACGGCAAGGTCGGGTTCGAGCTCGGCGATGTCGTATGCGAGTGCGGAATGCGAGATCGCCGTGTCGAACTCGGCGAACTCGGTGACGTCGTCGACGCGTCGGCCCTGGTAGACGACTCGTCGACCGTCCTTCAAACCATCCCGGTACTGACGCGCTGTACGAATGCCCATCTCGTGGAACCTCTCGAGTTGTCGGGGTCCGGCTCACCGGCGTCGGCGACACGGGCGACCGTTCAATTGTTCGGTTGCTGTTTAGATTGGCAGAGCGTAGCGGCTCATGTCAACGCCAACCGGTCACGCGCTGTCGACTGGAAAAACCCTATTCACGCGGCCATGCAGCACAATTCGTTGCGTCGGAAATCGTTCTTCCCTAGACGGTCACTTCGCGTTAGGCTGGTGATCTATCGCACGATAACTGTTCAGCGAAAGGCAATCTATGTACCCCGGGGCCCACTCGAAAACCCACCCGAACAAGCCAGCGGTCATCATGGCCGATTCGGGTGAGACAGTGACCTTCGGTGAACTGGAGTCGCAGTCCATTCGGATCGCCCGATATCTCCGCGACGCGGGCCTTCGCGAGGGCGATCACATCGCGCTCATCAGCGACAACAACCCCCGCGTCTTTGCGATCTATTGGGCCGCAATGCGATCGGGGCTGTACTTCACTGCCATCAACCGCCATCTGACGGCCGGCGAGATGGCCTACATCGTGAACGATTGCGGGGCGCGCGCTGTCGTTGCCGCCGCGACTCTTCACGACGTTGCCGAACTCGTTGCAACCCAGACGCCCGCCGTCGAACTTCGGCTTGCGTTCGGTGGCTCGATTCGAGGTTTCGCAGATCTGGACGAGGAGACCGTCGGCCTCTCCGACGAACCCCTCGAGTCTCAGCCCCGCGGCGCGGACATGCTGTATTCGTCCGGGACTACCGGCCAGCCGAAGGGCATCGAACCCTCGCTCCCGAACCGGCAGATCGACGAGCCCGGTGACACGATGGTGGGGCTGGCGTCCGGCGTATGGAAAATGAACTCCGACACCGTCTACCTGTCGCCGGCGCCTCTGTACCACGCCGCACCCCTCCGGACGGCAGCAGCTGTGCAGGCTCTGGGCGGAACGGTCGTCGTGATGGGAAAGTTCGACGCCGAACGCGCCCTGGCCTACATCGAACAGTTTCGCGTGACGCACAGTCAATGGGTACCGACGATGTTCGTCCGCATGCTCAAGCTGCCCGACGAGAACCGTCAGGCGTACGATCTGTCGTCGCTCACCACTGCCATTCACGCCGCAGCGCCGTGTCCGGTCGACGTCAAGCGCGCCATGATCGATTGGTGGGGTCCGATTCTGCAGGAGTACTACTCCTCCACCGAACTTGCCGGAATGACGAGCATCGACTCCGACGAGTGGCTGAAGAAGCCCGGTTCGGTAGGCAAGGACGGTCTACTGGGTACGGTTCGCATCTGTGGCCCCGACGGAGAAGTGTTGGGGCCGAATCAGATCGGCGACGTCTACTTCGAGCGCGACGAGATGCCGTTCGCGTACCACAACGACCCCGAGAAGACGAAGAAGGCGCAGCACCCGCAGCACGACAACTGGTCGACGACCGGCGATGTCGGATATCTCGACGAGGACCGCTATCTGTTCCTCACCGACCGTGCGACCTTCATGATCATCTCCGGCGGCGTCAACATCTACCCTCAGGAGATCGAAAACGCGCTCGCGGTACATCCGCTCGTTCTGGATGTCGCGGTGATCGGCGTCCCCGATCCCGAGATGGGCGAACAGGTGATTGCGGTCGTACAACTCGTTCCAGGGGTCGAACCGTCCGACGAGCGTGCCGAAGAAATTCTCGCGTACGCACGAGAATCGTTGGCGCGCTTCAAGGTTCCGCGCCGGATCGTGTTCGACGCGGACCTCCCTCGCACGCCGACCGGCAAGCTCGTCAAGGGCCGTCTCAAGGGAAAGTACGACTACCTCGCCGCCACGTAGAGCTGACGTGAGCCGGAGAAACGAAATGTCACCTTCGTACGGACGTACCGCGGCATGGACGCAATGTCGCCTGCTGCCGTGAAACGGATTGACGAGACGAGTATGCCCGGGCGTCAGAACCGACGTCCGGGCATACTCCGATCGCGTGATTCAAACCGAGTCGGTGATCATCCGAAAAATCGACTGCACATACTTCGCTGCAATATCGTGGGGGTCATCCGGTCCGTCGTCGCGATACCACTGAGGTGTTCCCTGCAGCATCGCGAAGATGCTCCGTGCGATGAAATGGGTATCGTCGATCTGGAACACGCCTTCCGCCCGGCCCGTCTCGAGCAGCTCGATCATGTTGTCCGTGACGGTATTTCGACGGGCGACGTAGTGAGAACGCGCTTCGGGACCGAGAAAGCGTGATTCCGGATGAATTCGTGCGATGTCCCGTCTGCACGTCTCGTGCAAACTGACGGCGGTGACGAAGTGCCGCAGTCGCTCGGTCGTCGACTCACCTGCTTCGCTGAGCGCTCCAGCAATGTGGGCGGCCAGGTCGTCCATTCCGACGTTCAGCAGCGCCGCGAGAATTCCCTCTTTGTTGCCATAGTGGTAGTAGAGAGACGGCATCGTTATCTCGGCCCGTGCAGCGATGTCACGAATCGTGGTGCCGTGATATCCCTTCGCCTGGAACAAGGACAACGCCGCCGCGAGGATGGGCGTGAGCGGAAGGGGCCGATACACACGCCAATCGTCGTCTGCGCGGTGCGCGGTGCCGATCGTCATCATGTCGTACCCTTCGTTCACGCATACGCAAGCTCGTCCTCACGACAGCATACTTTCGTCACTCGACGACGGCGTCCGGCCGCAGTGACAACGACACTTTGCCGGTCGCGGTGCGATCGGCCAGCGATTCCAACGCACTGACAGCCGCCTCCATGGGAACGACCTTCGGCTCTTCGACGATCAGGGAACCATCTTTCAGGCGTGGTTCCAGGTCTGCCCACTGCCGCGCGGTGTAGTCGGGGAACGCTCGGATGTATTCGCCCCATCCAGCACCGACGACGGATACGTTCTTCAGAAGCAACCGGTTGACCTTGACCGTCGGGATCTCGCCACCCGTGAAACCGAGCACCACCAGTCGACCGTTCGGGGCGAGCGATCGGATGCTGTCGAGGAATCGATCCCCTCCGACAGGATCGAGGACGACGTCGACGCCCCATCCGTCGGTGAGTTCGAGTACTCGATCCTTGAAGCCGTCGACCATGACCGTGTGGGTCGCGCGGTTCGCGGCTGCGACCTTCGCCTTCTCGTCGCTGCTCACGACCGCGATGGTCTCCATTCCCAGTGCTGCTGCAACCTGGAGCGCTGCGGTCCCGATTCCTCCGGCGGCGCCGTGGACCAGGACCGTCTCCCCGGCTCGACTCCTCGCCCGTTCGTCGAGCGCGAAGTGCACCGTGAGGTAGTTCATCAGGAATCCCGATCCTGCTGTCAACGACACCGACTCCGGCAAAGGGAACACGAAGCGCGGATCGAGAACGACGGTCTGTTGCCACGCGCCGTCCAGGGCGAGAACCGCAACCTTCTGCCCCTCGGTCAATCCACTGCCCAGCGGGGCGGACCGAACGACACCTGCGCCCTCCGCACCGAGTACAGCCGGGAGCGACGCGACCATCTGATAGCTACCGGACGTCTGCAGTAGGTCGGGAAATGACACGCCCGCTGCGTGCAGATCGACCACGACCTGCCCGTCGGACGCCACAGGTTCCGGCACCTCGGTGATCGCGACTCCCTGCGGTCCGACTGCCTCGACCAATTGCACTGCCTGCATCTTGCGCGCTCCTGCCCATGTATGCGGCTCGACGGCGCCGAGGTCGACTCGGCCCCCGGCCTGATTCGGGTCCGATTCGGCCCGTTGACGAATTGTGGTCCAGACTACACAATGTAGCGAGCGCTAGAAATAAAGAGCAATCGCAGATGGCGCAGGAGACACCGATGAAACGCATCCATTTCGACCACGACCACGACGCGTATCGCGACACCGTGCAGTCGTTCCTAGCTCGCGAGGTGCAACCCTTCTACGAGGAGTGGGAAAGCGACCGGCTGGTCCCACGCTCGGCATGGCTCGCAGCCGGCAAATCCGGGATCCTCGGGTTGTCGGTGCCGGAGTCGTATGGCGGCTCCGACGTCACCGATTACCGCTTCCGGCAGGTGGTCGCCGAAGAGATCGCCAAAACCGCCACCACGTCGTTCGGCGCGGGACTCAGCTGCCAGGACGACATCATCATTCCGTACTTGTCGGACCTCGGGACCGACGAACAGCGTCGGCGCTGGCTCCCGGGGATGGCGAGCGGTGATCTGATCGGCGCGATCGCCATGACGGAACCGGGAACCGGCAGCGACCTGCAGGCGATCAAGACAACAGCCGTGCGCGAGGGTGACGACTGGGTCATCAACGGCCAGAAAACGTTCATCACCAACGGAATTCACTGCGATCTGGTCATCGTCGTCGCGCGTACGGATCCGAACGCCGGCTCCCGCGGCTTGTCTCTCTTCGTCGTCGAACGTGACACGCCTGGTTTCACTCGTGGCCGCAAATTGACCAAGGTCGGGCTCGCGGCCCAGGACACCGCCGAACTGGTCTTCACCGACGTTCGGGTACCGCACAGCAATCTCCTCGGCGTCGAAGGCCGCGGCTTTCTTCATCTCGTGGAACGGCTACCTCTCGAACGGCTGTCCATTGCCGTAGCCGCCATCGCCGGTGCGCGCGCCACGTACGAATGGACGAAAGCGTACGTTTTCGATCGCAGCGCTTTCGGCACGAAGATCGGCGACCTGCAGAACACGCGCTTCGTGCTCGCCGACATGCTGACGGAAATCGAGGTCACCGAATCCCACGTCGACCGTTGCGTTCTGGCACTGAACAGCGGCGAACTCACTGCCGTCGACTCCGCGAAGGCCAAGTGGTGGAGTTCCGAGCTGCACAAGCGAGTCGTCGATCGATGCGTCCAATTGCACGGCGGCTACGGATACATGATGGAGTATCCCGTGGGTCGAGCATTCGTCGACCAACGTGTACAGACGATCTTCGGTGGCACCACCGAAGTGATGAAGGAAATCATCGGACGCGACATCGCGGCAGGGGCAGTCCGATGACCGCCGCGAACGGCAGGCGTCCGAGCGAACCGCACGACACCTTGCGCGATCTGCTCGAATCCCGCGTCAGTTGTCGAGCTTTCACGTCGGAACCGGTTTTCGACGGCACGATTCGCGAAATTCTGACGATGGCTCAGCGCACGGCGTCGTGGTGCAACAGCCAGTCGTGGCACCTTGCGGTCACCCGAGGCGAGGGCACCGAACGTTTACGCGAAGCGCTGTATTCGGCGGCCTCGGCCGACGTCGTGGAGGAAACCGACATCGCGTTTCCCCGTGAATACCGGGGCGTGCACAAGCAGAGGCGGCGCGAGAGCGGCTTCCAGCTGTACAACGCAGTGAACATCGAACGCGGCGACCGAACGAGGCAACGTGAACAGACCCTCGAGAACTTCCGCTTCTTCGGCGCGCCGCATGTCGCCATCCTTCATACCGACGAAGCCTTGGGTGCGTACGGGGCGGTCGACTGCGGTGCCTACGTCAGCAACTTTCTGCTTGCCGCAACATCTCTCGGTGTGAGCACCATCGCCCAGGCTGCCTTGGCCGTCTATCCCAATGTCCTGCGTCGTGAATTGGGGTTGTCGGAAGACCGCAGAATCGTCTGCGGAATTTCCTTCGGCTATGCCGACACCTCGCACCCGATCAACGGTTACCGCACATCGCGTGCGGTAGTGGACGACGTCGTGGATTGGATCGACCGATGAGAACCGACAATTCACGCGTCACCACCGAACGCACAGGGCACGTTCTGCTGATCACGATGGACCGTCCGGCCAAGAAGAACGCGGTGGACGCCGACATGACGCAGGCGCTCGACAACGCGCTCGATGTGCTGGACGACGACCCTGATCTCAGGTGCGGAATTCTGACCGGCGGACCCGAAATATTCTGCGCTGGAACGGATCTTGCGACCGGACCGGGCGATCCGACCGAACGCGGCGGAAAGTACGGCATCGCAGGACGTAGCCGCACAACCCCGCTCATCGCTGCCGTAGAGGGTTTTGCGCTCGGTGGCGGCATGGAGATTGCGCTGGCGTGCGATCTCGTCGTCGCCGGACGTTCGGCACGGTTCGGCCTCCCCGAAGTCACCCACGGGCTCGTTGCCAACTGCGGCGCGCTGTTCCGTACCCACCGGGCGCTACCCCTTCATGTTGCCAAACAGCTTCTCCTTACCGGGCAACCGATTTCGGCAGAACGCGCGTTCGCTCTCGGCCTTGCCAACGACGTCGTCGACGACGGAACCGCAGTAGCGAACGCACTTCGATTGGCCGCGGTCATTGCAGGGAATGCTCCGGTTGCCGTGCGTGAGACGCTTGCTGCGGTCGAAGCAGTGGTAGGACGCGACGACCCGCATGGATGGGAGGTGACGGCAATCGCCGAGAAAAGCGTTCTCGCATCACGCGATTCCGACGAGGGACTAGCCGCATTCCTGGAACGTCGCACCCCCGTATGGAAAGGCAACTGACTTACCCGAAAAAGGCAAGTAGCCCAGTCGATTTCGCGTATACCACGCGGTTTCCACTGGGCTATTCGCCGTCGAAATATTCCTGATTTTCGAAGCAAATCGATCATTGACATTAGTGGCGAACATCACTTACGCTTCGGCGCGAGACATTGTTCAAGGTTTCGGTCATTTCTCGACCATCGGCAAATCCGCCACAAACCAGAAAGAGGGCAGTCATGTCAGTGTCGCCCGACACCCCGGCCGCACCGCCGGCGTCACAACAGAAGGCCGCGAGAAAGGCAGCTTTCGCCGCCGCTCTGGCCACCTCTCTCGAGTGGTACGACTTCTACATTTACGGCACTGCAGCTGCACTCGTTTTCAGCAAGACATTCTTCGCCACGGACAACGAGGTCGTAGCAGCTCTCAACGCGTTTGCCACGGTTGCCATCGGCTTCATCGCCCGCCCGGTCGGTGGGATCATCTCCGGCCACTTCGGCGACAGGATCGGGCGCAAACCCGTACTGGTGTTCGCAACACTGTTGATGGGCATTGCCACTGCGTTGATCGGTTTCGTGCCCAACACGGAAATCGTCTGGCTTGCACCGGTACTGCTCGTCACACTCCGCATCTGCCAAGGTCTCGCGGTGGGCGCTCAATGGGGCGGCGCAGTCCTGTTGGCAACGGAATACGCGCCGGCCAACCGTCGCGGATTCTTCGGCAGCTTCGCACAACTCGGTATTCCGATCGGCGTTGTTCTGGGTAACGGCATATTTCTTGTCGTCGCATGGCTGGTCTCACCCGAGGCATTCATGTCGTGGGGTTGGAGAGTGCCGTTCTGGATCAGCTTGGTCATGATCTTAGTTGCTTTCGGAATCCACAAGTATTTGGAGGAGACTCCGGAATTCCAGAAGGTCGAAGAGAAGCTGGCTACCACGCCGGCCCAGCAGAAATCGCCGGTTTTCCAAGTTCTTCGACGAAACCTCAGCACGGTCCTCCTCGCCGGGGGGACCTATCTGGTCGGTATTGCAATGTTCTACATCACGATCACCGGTTCCATCCAGGTCGCGACGACCAACCTGGGGATGGCGCGAGCTGACGTCCTGTGGATCATCATGGTCGGCGCCGCAGTCCTGATTCCCATGGTGCCGTTCACGGCTCATCTCTCGGACGTCTACGGGCGTCGCCTCATCTACGGAATCGGCATTGCCGGCATGGGCCTGTGGGCTATTCCGATGTGGATGCTGATTCAATCCTCGGGCTCCGGCAAGATCTGGCCCTTCGCTATTGCCTTGATCGTGTCGTGTTTCGTCATGTCGTTCCAGACCGGTCCCCAGGCTGCCCTGTTCGCAGAGCTGTTCCCGGCTGAAATTCGCTATTCGGGTGCTTCGCTGGGATATCAGGCCGCAGCGATTCTCGGCGGCATGGCACCGATGGCGATGGTTGCTCTCGTGAACGGCCACGTGTCGAACATCTGGCGTGTGGGTTTGATGATCACCGCCCTGGCAGTGGTCGCTCTGGTGTGCCTCTTGGTTCTCTCGCTGCGGGCACGGCGGACCGACCGAGCGGCAGAGACGCACCCGGTTCCGGCTCGGGCCACTCGCTGACCCTCGCCTGACCCTCGCCTGGCGCATGCCCGAAGTCGGTGAGTGTTCTTTGCTGCACAATGGAAATGAGGCTTCTCGAGACACACGATGACCGTCGTGACAGTTGCTGTGGTTGCGCTGACCTCCGCATGCGCCAACGGCAGCAACGAAAGTTCCGGCGCCACCACGCCGACAACGCAACGCGTTGTCAGTGACGCCGTCGCTTCCTGCACTGCGTTGTCCGGTTTCGAACTCGACGCATCGCGCATCGCGTTGCCGACGTCGGGCGCACGCCTGACGGAGGCAACAATCGCGAAATCCCCTGTGGAGGAGCGAGATTTCTGCCAGGTCACCGGCGCGATCGACGCCGTCGATCCAGCAGCACCCCCGATCCGATTTCAGGTGAATCTTCCGGTCGAGTGGAACGGTACAACCGTTCAGATGGGCGGCGGAGGCTACAACGGCACCGTCGTGACCGGACTCGACAACGTACCCGGCACGGGCGACGCCGACCCGGACGCTTCGGACGCAAGTCCGTCCACGGATGTTCCCCTCCCGCCGATCGACCAAGGTTACGTAACTTTCGGCAGCGACGGTGGAACGGACGTCGGCGAGAACGCACCCGGTAGTTTCGCGCTGAACCCGACCGCGCTGGCCAACTATGCAGGCGAATCCGTCAAGAGAACCCGTGACGCCGCTATCGCTGTGGTCGAGCAGTTCTACGGGTCGACGCCCGATCTGCAGTTTCATGTCGGCGGATCGAAAGGGGGCCACGAAAGCCTCGTTGCCGCACAGCGCTATCCCGACGACTACGACGGCGTCATTGCGTACTACCCCGCCGCGCAGAACCAGGCATTCGTAGCTGGTTGGTCGGGCATGGTGGACGTTGCCTACGACGTTCCCGGCAATTATCTGGATCCCGAGCACAGGCAGTTCGTCACGGACGCCGTGATCGGCGCATGCGACGACCTGGACGGCATCGAGGACGGCATCGTCTCGGATGTACGAGGGTGTTCCGAGTCCTTCGATGTCTCGACTCTGCTGTGTGACTCGACGTCGACGCCTTGCCTGACACCGGCTCAGGCGGACGAAATCACCTTTGCGAGTGAGCCGCAGCGTCTGCCGTATCCGCTTGCCAACGGTGTCGACACCGTCGGACCGTATCCGGTGCTGGCCGGGGCCGACTTGTCGATATGGATGACGGACGAGGACATGTCGAACTACGACCGGTTCGTCGAAGGTGTGCAGAAGTACTTCATTGCTCAGGACTCGACGGAGAATCCCGTGGAGTTCGATTACATGAAGTACAGGGACCGAGTCGAAGCGTTCTCGCAGCAATTCGACGCCACCAGCACCGACCTCGACAGCTTCGTCGACAAGGGAGGCAAGTTGATCCTGGTGCAAGGTGACACCGACATGCTCGTGCCTCAGCAGGCGACGTCGAACTACTACGAAAATCTGGTATCGAAGTACGGCAGAAGCGACTTGGATCAGAGCGTCAAGTACTACACGGTTCCCGGGTACGGTCACGGCAACGGTGAATTCGATTTGGTGTGGGATTCTCTCGGCGCGTTGCAGACGTGGGTAGCGGATGGCGTCGCGCCGACGGATCAAATCGCACGCGAGAACGGCGATCGAGCGCGCCCGTTGTGCGAATATCCCGGCTGGCCGAGATACACGGGTACTGGACCGGCCAACGAAGCCGGCAGCTTCGAATGCACCACCTCGCCCTAGTCGGTGTCAGCTACTGCGGCAGCCACGCCGCAGCGCCTAGTCGTCACTGCGAGCTAGAAATCGAAACGAGAACACCCCGCCTGCGACTTTCGTTGAGGGCGGGGTCTTTTCGTTTGCGCCATCGGTACTCGCCCCAGCTGGACTCACAACTGGACGGTAGCGCGAATCTGTCCACGCCATCACGACATCAGCGCAAGTGCGACCGGATCCGGTTCAACCCGCGTCGAGCATTCCCATGGCCACATGACGGCAGGTGGTGATCGCGGTTCGATCGCCGGGTCCGAACAGTGTCATGTGGCGGAGTTGCCCGCGATGGCCCAGAACGACACACCGCGTCGCCCAGCGTGAGTTGGCACCGCACGAGGCTGTTATCGCGGAATAGCCCGCGGCACACATGAATTCGACAGAAGTAATGTCGAGCAGAACAGGCCGGCCCGACCCCGACGCTCGGTCGAGAGCACGACTGAACTCGGCGACGGTCCCGGCATCGACGTCGCCCAGGACGTTCACCACCTCATAGCCGAACGACGAGGACACGGTCACCCGAAATGGTTTGTGCCGCAGTGGTATCGGCCATTGTTTGCACGTTCCCGGCGGCGGAGCGACATGCCCGTCCACGGGTGAGCTCTGAACCGGGGTCAACAAGTCGTTGCCCATTGCTACTCCAGACTTCACGAACCGACTCGCCGAACGGTCACGTCGAGATGAGATCCCGCCAGAATTGATGTCGCCGAGCAAGCTCTGCTGAGGTGGTGGTCAGCGGCTGTTCATTCAACCGACTTTCGAACCATAACCGAGCACCACCGATCACGTCCACTGTCGACGCGTGAAGAGCACGCAGTTCGCCTCGCTGTCGACGCAACAGATTCCTGGCCTGCAACGTGTCCCTGGACACCGGCCACATTTCCGACACCCTGGTGTCGGATTCGGAACGGAGTACCGTGGAATCAGCTCCGCACCACCGGGCCGTTGGTACCGCGCCACACTCGAAAGCCGTCGGCTGCTCGTCTACCTTTCGTCGTTCCCTGATTTCGAGGTGCAGATCCTCATGCCAGACTCTGACAACCACCGCACTGCCCCCTCCACAAACCGCATCCGCTCGTCCTCACCGGTGGTGATGATCACCGGCGCGTCGAGCGGTATCGGACGTGCAACAGCTCACCGATTCGCCCGCGACGGCGCCCGGCTGGTCCTGTGCGCACGCGGCCGCGTCGACCTGCACGCCGTTGCCGCCGAATGCACCGACCTCGGTGCCGAAGAAGTGTCGGTCCAGCCCGTCGACGTATCCCACCGAGACGAGGTGGATCACGTCGTTCACGAGATGATCGACCGGTACGACGGTCTCGACATCTGCGTGCACTCAGCGGCTGTGATGTCGTACGGTGCCTTCCTCGATACCCCCGCCGACGTCTTCGACGCGACCGTCGGCGTCGACCTTCTCGGCGCCGCGAACGTGGCACGTTCGACGTTGACCGTGTTCCGACGTCAACGGTCGGGTCACCTGATCATCATCGGTTCGCTGTTGGGCCGCATCGCGACACCGTGGATGAGCTCCTACGTCACGTCGAAATGGGGGCTTCGAGGCCTGACTCGCGTTTTGCGGCAAGAGGCGCGACGCTATCCCGGTGTTTCCGTCAGCTCCGTCGCACCGGGCGCAGTCCGCACCCCCATCTACGAGCGGGCCGCGACTTACATCGGCCGCGCAGGATCGCCGCCCCCGCCCGTCGCCTCCCCCGACGTCGTCGCCGCCGCGGTTTTGAAGGTAGTACGCAACCCTCGTCGCGAACGCGACGCCGACGCCCTCTTCGGTCTCGTCAACAAGAGCGCCACAGCAGCGTTCACAGTCCTGCCAGCCGTATTCGACATCCTCGCCGCGCCGTTGCTGTGGCGATTGGGCATCGCGCGACACCCGAAGGACAACTCGGTCGGCAACGTCTTCAGCTCCCAACCCGCCGTGAAACAGGCGGGCACTGCCGCGCCCGATCAGCGTGGCTCGAACCTCACCGTCGATCAGCGGGCCGAGCCTGGGCAGTCGAAGCCTCGATGTGACGGGTAGATCTGACTCGCACAACAAAAAGTGCCCCTGACCAGCGGAAACGCTGTTCAGGGGCACTTGGTGTGCGCCATCAGGGACTCGAACCCCGGACCCGCTGTCTAAGTGGTGACAATTCATTGTGATGTAACCGAGTCCACTGTAGGCCGTCTGACCTGTGAGCTCGGGAAGTCGAGCAACCAACCGCGTCCAGATACATTCACCGACGTTCGCCGCAAAAGGTCGACCAAGAGTCGGCACACTTTCGTCCACCTGACGCCATGCAGATCGCCTTTGCACAAGGGACGTCCATCTGGTCACTCGACCCCATACACCCCAGAAGGTCAACCCATCTCCAACGCAGCATCCCGTCCCCTCAAGAAGTTCTGCTCCGTACGGTGTTCGGTATCGACCGAACACCAAACAGCCGCGATGCTCATCCCCAGGATGCAGGCCTAGGATGCCGAAACGGATGTGATCGGACCTTGTTCGTCGCCGCAGATCGAGTCTCCTTCGCTGCCCAAAGCGACGTCTTCGAACACGCACATCTTGCTCTGATCTGCGGGGCCAGGGCTGCGGCAAGCGCACCCGGTGCCATCGCGGTAGGCGGGGACGGCAAGTGCCTCCACTGATCGACAACAACGCGACCGAGCCCGGTCGCTAGGGCCACTCCCTCAGTCGCTAGGGCCACTCCCTCTTGTTTTGAGAGGGTCAACTCCGCACCGTCATACATCCTGACGGTGCTTCGTAGTGCGTCCCGCGCTCGCTGCGGTGTGGTGCGTCGTCGACGATCTCAGTTGCCTGCCGAGACAGCCTTCCGATGCGGTCGTCGACGAGCGCACGCTGTACTTTGGGGACGCGCTTGCCCGCCTCTCGAACCGTCAGGACACCAGTCTGTGCCTAACATCTTTGACAATCTCACCGACGACACCCGGCTGCATACCGCACTGCGGGAATCGCTGGAGGAGTTCGACACCGTCGACATTGCGACGGGATATCTCGACCTGCGCGGCTGGTCCAGTTTGGCCGACATCGTCGACACCAAACCTGCCCTCTTGGAGGGTTCCGGGCTTCCCACTGCCCGGGTGCTGGTGGGGATGGTCGCTCCCTCGGATTCACAGGAGATCCTCGACGCCCTCCAACGTGATGTTCAACCCCCCGCCTACGGCTCGGACATTCACGATCGACAGAAAGCACTCGCGCGCCAAACCCAGCTCGTCAAACATTTGCGGAACCAGCTGATGCGGGGCCTGGCCACCACAGATGGCCAGGCCACTCTCCAGACCCTCAAGCGCCAGCTAGAAGATGGCTCGGTGCAGATGAAAGTCTTTACCGAAAAGCCGCTGCACGGCAAGACATATCTTTTCCATGCTCCTGACAAAAGGCACACACCACGCTGGGCATACGTCGGGTCATCGAATCTCACCCGTGCCGGGTTGACGAGCAACCTCGAGCTGAACATCGACGTCCAGGACTCGGATGCAAACGAGAAGGTCGCGGACTGGTTCGAATCTCGCTGGAATGACCGATTCTCGCTGCCGATCAATGCCGAGATCATCGATCTAATTGCCGAGTCCTGGGCCGCCGGCCAGCAACCGACTCCGTTCGAGGTTTACCTCAAGGTGTGTCATGCGCTGTCGCAGGATGCCCGTGACGGGCTCGGCTACGTACTACCGAGGTTTATGAAGGAACTGCTGCTCGATTACCAGGAAAGCGCGGTTCGAACACTTGCCCGCCGCATCGTCCACCGCGGCGGAACCATGCTCGGTGACGTCGTCGGTCTCGGTAAGACGCTGACCGCGATCGCCACGGCGCTGATGCTTCAATCCGCCGAGGACTATTCGACTCTGGTCCTGTGCCCGAAGAACCTTGAGAGGATGTGGACCAAGCACCTCGAGGAGTACGGCATCGATGGCGGGCGAGTCGTTCGGTACTCGATGGTCGACGAGATTCTTCCCGATCTGAAGCGTTTCAATCTGGTGATCTGCGACGAGTCCCACAACCTGCGCAACAGCGGAACCGTTGCGTACCAATCGATTAGGGAGTACATCCGGCGCAACAGCTCGAAGGTGCTGCTGCTGACGGCCACCCCGTACAACCTCGCCTTCCTTGACGTTGCCAGCCAGATTGGGCTCTACATCGACGACGACGAGGATCTCGGCATCGTGCCGACCCGGGCGCTGGCCGCGGACCCGGGCCTGCGCGACAAGGTCGACGGCAAGATCAACACCCTCGCCGCATTCCGGCGTTCGGAACACGCCGAGGACTGGCGACGGCTGATGAGCGATCACCTGGTCCGCCGCACTCGCAGCTTCGTCAAGCGCACCGCCCAGACCGAGACAGTCACCGCCGAGGACGGTACCCAGGAAGAACGGCAATACCTGCAGTTTGCCAGCGGGGACAAGTTCTTCTTCCCGACCCGGGTTGCGCGTCCGCTAAGCCACGAATTCGCCGGCGACGACCCGGCTCGGCTCATGGAGGACGACACCACCCTCGATACGGTGCAGGCCCTGACCCTGCCGCGATATCGCCTCGCGGACTATGACAACCCCCGTGCCGGGCACACCGAGACCGATACCAAGATCCTCGACGACATCCGCTCCGGACGCGGGAATGTCAGCGGATTCGTCCGCACCGGCCTTTATAAGCGACTGTCATCGTCAGGGCATTCGTTCATCCTGTCGCTGCAACGCCAACGTGAGCGCAATGAGCTATTCATCCACGCAATTGATCACGAGTTGCCGATCCCGCTCGGTAGCTTCACCGACAAGCAGCTCAACATCAGCGACGAAGACGTCGAAGACGGCGCTCCTACGCACGGCTCATTCGAGAGTCGCTACGACCAGCTACGAAGGACGCTTCCGGCCAAGACGAAATGGATCAACTCGACCGTATTCAAGACCACCCTCCGTAAGGACCTAGAGAAGGACAACCAGCGACTGACCGCGCTCCTCGACCGGTTCGGCAACTGGGATCCGACCCGCGACTCGAAGATCAACGCACTCGTCGACCTGCTACGCAACGACCACCCAGACGAGAAGGTCCTAGTGTTCACCGAATACGTCGACACCGCCGACTACATCGCCCAGGCGCTGCAGGACGCCGGCGTGGCCAACGTCGGACTCGTCTCCGGCAACACAGAGAACCCGGCGGACCATGCCCGCCGATTCTCGCCTCGGTCCAACACCGTCCCGGGCCAGGAAGCACCGGAACCCTCTTCAGTAGAGGATCCGATCGACGTTCTCGTCGCCACCGACGTGCTCTCGGAAGGTCAGAACCTGCAGGACGCCCACATCGTCGTCAACTACGACCTGCCGTGGGCGATCATCCGGATCATCCAACGCGCAGGCCGCGTGGACCGGGTCGGACAGAAGTCCGACACTGTTTTTATCTACCTCATCAGCCACGACAAGATCGAACAGCAGATCAACTTGCGTCAGCGGATCCGGAACCGGCTCGGCGCCTCTGCCGAAGCATTTGGGTCTGACGAACAGTTCTTCGGCGGCGATCAGGAAATCAAGATCCTCGACGACTTCTATAAGGGCAAGGTCAACGATGACGCCGAGGACGCCGACGGAGAGGCCGACGCGGTCAGTGAGGCATGGCTCGTGTGGTCCAACGCGCAGACTAAGCACCCGAAGCTCGTCCAACGCGTTCTCGGTATGCAGGACATGATCCACAGCACCCGAGATCAGTACATCACCGAAAACCGCGGCGGTGTAGCCTGTTTCGTCAGCACCGACTCCGGCGTAGACGCATTCGCTCTTTCTACCACTGCACCGGACGGCCAAACTGTCGAGCATCTCCTCACACCGCTCGAAGCGATGCGAGTGTTCGCCGCCCAGCTCGACACCGCCACCGTTGAACTCCGCGACGACCACTTCGAACGGGAGCACACGCTCATCCACGGGCCGCTGACCATCGAAGCCCTCGCCACGGGGAACCTCAAGGGCATCCGCAAATGGACGTGGGAGCGCCTCGGGGGTAACTCCCTGTTCGCGGACATGGCCTCCGATGCGCTCAACGCACTGCACGAGCGCCCCCTGACCGAACACGCGACCATGCGTCTGAGCCAGGCCAGACGCAACCGGTACAGCCTCGACGACCTCGCCGATTTGCTGAACCAGCTGCACTCCGAGGATCGACTCGTCATCAAGTCCTCGGAAACCGACACCATCAAAATTATTTGCTCGATTGGAGTTCGTGAAGCATGACCGACAATCTCGTCTCTCTCGTCGAGCAGCACCTTTACCAGGAACTCTTTCTCCACGACCTGAACTGGAGCGCGCCCGACCACCCGCCGGTCGCCTACACCGATTCAGAGGGCCAGACCTTCACCGCCAGCAATGTCTCCTCGTACAAAGGCCTGCGGGTGTGGGTCTGTGACGAAAAGCCCGGTTCGAAGGTCGAAGCCGAGCTCGACCGGCTGATTGCGAAGACCTCGACCGACAGGCTGGTCATTTTCCACAACAACGAGGAACAGGTCTGGAGGTGGCCAGCTCGCCGCAACAAGGACGACTCGACTTCGACCCGACTGACGAGCCACCGGCACCGAACCGGTACCGCAAACCCGAAGTTCGCCACCCGCCTCGACGCAATTCGTCTACCGATCGACGTCGTTCTCGACGCGAACGCCGTTCTGACCAAAGTCCGCAACGCCTTCGACGTCGAGTCGCAGAACGAGACCAGGCGGGCCTCGAAACTTATGGCGCGCATGTACGCCGCATTCGAGAAGGCGTACCCGAGGACCTTTGATCCCAAGACACGTGACCACGAGATCTCGGTGAGCCTCGCCCGAATCCTCTTCCTGATGTTCGGCGATGACACCGACATGTGGGAGACAGACGCCTTCCGCAGCTTTATCCATCACGACACCCCGACCGACGGATCCACCCTCGCCGACCAGCTTAACGACCTGTTCGTCCAGCTCGATACCCCGGACGGATCAGCGACACAGCCGCGGGTGACCGGTTTGCCCTATGTCAACGGCGGCATCTTTCGCGAGAAGATCACTCTCCCCGCCCTCGACAAAGAGTTCCGCGACGCGGTCCTCGACGCCTGCGCCGTTGATTGGTCGACTATCAGTCCCGCCATATTCGGCTCGATGTTCCAGTCGGTGCGCGACGCCAAGACGCGCCGTGAGCTTGGAGAGCACTACACCTCCGAGCTGAACATCCTTCGAACTCTAGACCCGTTGTTCCTCGACGAGCTCCGGTCCGAGTTCGACCGGGCTCGGACCATGAAAGACGAAAAGGGGGTCCTGACCCGCCTATGGAATCGCCTAGGTGAAATCCGATTCATGGACCCAGCATGCGGCTGCGGGAACTTCATCATCGTCGCCTACCGTGAGTTGCGCGATCTTGAACTGCGCATCATGGAACGGCTTCAGGAGATCACTGGTGATACCCAGCTTGCCTTTGACCCCACACTCGCATTGAAGGTCACACTCGATCACTTCTACGGTATCGAGATCGACGAATGGCCAGCCCGTATTGCGGAAACCGCCATGTTTCTCATTGATCGTCAATGCGACCTGAAACTCAAGGAACGCTTCGGTGACGCTCCAAAGCGGTTGCCGATCCAGATGCAGGCGCAGATTGTGGTCGGGAATGCCCTTCGACTCAGTTGGAGTGAAATTTGTCAGCCATCAGAGTCTGTCATTGTCGCTGGAAATCCGCCGTTCGTAGGGCCAAAAGAACGAACTGTGGATCAAACCAAGGATCTCAAATCAGTCTGGGGCACAGGCTACGACGGGTTCCTTGACTATGTTGCAGGCTGGTACTCGAAAGCCTCCGACTACTTCGGTGTGGGCCAAGGTGAATGGGCCTTTGTTTCGACGAATTCGATCTCGCAGGGGCAGGCAGTGCCCACACTCTGGGGCAAGCTGTTCTCTGCAGAATGGCGCATCAAGTTTGCCCACAGGACCTTTGCCTGGACTTCCGAAGCCAGCGGCGGTGCCGCGGTGCACTGCGTGATAGTTGGATTCTCACGAAATCCAAAGGTGACACCACTACTCATTGAGCATGGCCGAGGCCCGCAAGAAGGGCGAGCGACTTCAGTCCCGGAGATCAACGCATATCTTGTCGACGGGCCAAATCTTTTGGTCACCAAGCGTATGCACCCGTTGTCCCCGGGCCTTCCCGAGGTGGACGCGGGATCAAAAGCGGTGGACTGGGGGGGCCTCACAATCGAGCCTGACCAGCACGACGAGATCAATTCCGATCACATCGCAAAAAAATACATTCGCCGCTATTGGGGCGGGGACGAGCTCATCAACAAGAAAAATCGCTGGTGCCTCTGGTTCGTTGGAGCCAGCTTGGAGGACCTGTACGCGAGTCCAGTTCTCAAGGTGCGTCTAAAGGCAGTCGAAGAGAAGCGACTCGCAAGCACTAAAGCTGCGACAAGGCGAGGGGCCGCCACCCCACATCTCTTCGAGGAACGGCGGCAACCCATGGTCCACTACTTGGGCATACCCCAAACCTTTACGGAGAACAGGCTGTACGCAACCGTCGCCCGCCTAGCGCCAGACGTAATCGCATCAATCAAACTTTTCACCTCACCCGATCCGGAAGGGTATCTGTTCGCCATCATCTCATCCTCGATGTTCATGACGTGGCAAAAAACTGTGGGGGGGCGGATGAAATCGGATCCAAGTTTCACCAACACGATTGTCTGGAATACGCTTCCGCTGCCAGTTTTAGACGAAGACGTTCGGGAGAAACTCATCAGCGCAGGGAACGAGATCCTCGCAGTACGCGAGAATTATCCAGAGTTGTCACTAGCTGAACTGTACGACCCGGACCGCATGCCGTCAGACCTCGCGGTCGCACACCAGGATCTGGACCACTTGGTGGACCGGGCATTCGGAGCCCCGAATTTATGCAAGTCAGAGCGGGAGCGTCAACGAATATTGTTCGCTCGGTATGAAGAGCTGACTTCGCCGCTGCTGACACAGAAAGTTTCCGGACGTGCACGTTGATCACTTCGTGGGAGAAGAGTCCAGTGCGGCAGTACGAGGCGAGGCACCACGCCCTCGGCTGTACTCAGGGAGCTACTGATCGGGATTCGGGCTACTCACGTGATGCATCTTTCGCCATCTTCTCGAGATGGCGGTACAGGGTGCGTCTGCTGACACCGAACCTGTCGGCTATATCTCCGATTATGCTGCCTTGATTGCGTACTCGGGTTACTCCCGCTTCTTGGTGACGGTAATTGCGGTGAGCGGCCGCCGACTGTTCCTCGCTAACGAACTGCTGGCGTGTCTCCGGTGAACGAGGCCAGGGCGTTTCAGAGTCTTGTTGCCCATGAACTGGGCGGATAGGAACCTGACCACGAGTTCCGATGACTCTTCCTATCACCACCGTCCGCGACGGTCCGTCACCGACCGCACAGTAGGAGGATAGTTCGTGGCCACCCGCGCTAGGCGCTTCAGTAACCCTGTCAGCACTCGAAAGTCAGCGTTCGGCGCGGCGATACACAAGGTCATGCTCCACAGGCGCAACAATTGGACGATGGATTCCGAAAGGAGGAAGATGACGGCCAATTCTGGTTCCGGTATTGAGCGCCCTTCACACACCCGCACGCAGCATGCTCTCCGCCTTCTCGTGCTCCTCGACCAGACGGGCGAGGCCGCAGCCGACGGTGATCCGCCAGCCGCGGTGAAGGCCGTGCGTAGCGAACTGCGCTTGCAGGCGATGGACTTTTGGATGCGCAACCCGGACTATCTGGCTGATGAGATCATCTCGCAGGTCGACGCGGGAGAGTTGGCCGACTCGTATCTCCAGGTCGCGCGAGGACTGCTGGAGGATGCCGAGCCCGATTTGCACTACTACCCGATGCCGCGCTGGTTCTACGGCGCATACGAGGCGATCGATGACGCGATTGCCCTCCTGGAGACGTACGGATTGGCGACGTTCCGGCGGTCTGGCGAGCCTGGGACGAAGAGCCACCGCAATCAGCTGTTTTTGACCTCGGCTGGTGCCGACGCTGCGGCGGAGTTGGCAGTCGACGCAGTGCTGGGTTGGTACGCCCGGCAGGCCGCGCTGGTTGCGCTGGTTGCTGATGACACGATCGGCAGCAAGTTGAAGGAGCGTCAGTACGAGCAGGCGACATATGCCGGCACGGAGCTAGGGTTGAACATCGCGCCGATCGCTGAGTATGTCCGGAAGCGTCTGGATGGCCGTACCACGACAACAGCGGGTGGATCTGGAGGTGGCATTTGAGTTCTCTTGCTGACGAGATCGTGAAGGTCCTTGCCCGTCGGCGCAAGGAGAATCGGCTGGAGACCACCTCCGGTGAGGTGGACAAGGTCCTTGGAGACCTGGGTATTCCCACATCGGCATCGAAGGGTGTGCCAGTTCACCTCCGAGTGGCGCGGGTGTCCTTCCGAGGCACTAAACGTCTGGACCCGTCGCATCCAGATGCCGATGGTTGTGAGCTAGAGGAGATAGACACCGGCAATGAGCAACAGCCTCTAGACCTCGATCCGACTCCCTCAGCCGAGGACACTGAGACCGAGAACACGGAGACGCAGACCGATGATGGTGAGAACCAGGACGGCAACGAATCTGAGGAGCCGGTAGTACGTGCACTGGTACCGTTCGACTTCACGTGGCGGCCGATCGACGGAGTGAACGGTGTCGGGTCAGGCAGCAACCTGCGTGGCAAGTCGAGCATCGTGAATGTTCTGCTGTGGTCGCTCGCTGGCCGGTGTTCGGAGTTTTCGGTTGCAGTGAAACGGTGGATCGAGCACGTTGAGGTCGACTGGGTCGTCGGCGCTGAGACGCTGCGGGTCGGCTTCGAAGCGGACAACGGCTACGTTAGTACGGGCACGGTGACGGTTGTCGAGGACGATGAGACCTTGGGCACAGTTCTCGTTTCGTTCGACAACGAGTCATTCGAGGACGCGATGAGTTCGGTCATGTTGAACCGCCTTCGCCTAGAAGCATTTGCAGTATCGCAGTCGGGGAAACCTGTGACGCACAAGTGGGCTTCGTATGTGAACGCGCTGTGGGTGCGGCCGAAGTACCTGAAGTCGATCATTGGCAAAGAGGCGACCCTCAGCGTCCGTTTGATGCAGATGTTCATCGGAACGGACTGGGTTCCGGTGCTGGCGACCGCTGCAACAGTCGCTGGGACGTTGCAGGCTGAGCAAAGGGCTGCTCAGGAGCGGACGAAGACCGCAACCGAGGCCGTGGAGTCCTCCAGGGGCGAAGCGTTGAGAACTGTGGAAACGGTCAAAGCAAAGATTGCCGCACTACCCGCCGGCGTACCCGATCCCGCGAGGCTGGCTGGGGCAAGCGCCGAGATCAGTGACCTCGTTCGCCGAATGCACGCTCTGGAGACGCAGCTGCTGAATCGGTCGGTTGCTGCCGACACCGTGCGGCAGCAACTGAAGGCTGCGAAGGCACGGCAACACACCGAGTACGAGCATGCGCTGTTGTCGAAGTTTTTCCACCAGATGGAGCCGACGGTGTGCCCGCGTTGCACCGCGGCGGTAACCAGCGAGCGCCGTGTTGCAGAGCCGGACGAGCACAAGTGCTCGGTGTGCACCAGCGACCTCAATTTGGAGGCGCTCGAGGTGAACGTCGTGGTTGCGGACTCCGTCGACGCCGAAGTCGCCACCGCTCTGGTCGAGTCCACGTCCACTGCCGTCGACCAGGACGGGGAGGAGGAAACGGCGACGAGTGGGATCGAGGCGCTTGAACAGGCGCGTGTCGACATCGAGAGCGTGATCGCGAATCTGCGTGAGCAGATCAACGGGCTGCAGGTCACTCATGACGAACTCGTCGCGGAGATTGACCTGGATGCTTCACTGTTAAGGGTCGTGGAGGAACGTAGGCTGCTGGACATCGAACTGGCGCGGGCCGAGGGCGCTGCTGACGCCCTGGCTGAGCCAGTCTCACCGGTGGATGCATCTCCGGTCGACCCGATGCAGCTGGCTATCGCCGACGCCGCGCAGAAGGTTCTCGGCGATTGGGTAAAGGGCAACCAGGACCCGCTGCTTGTAACTATCTCAGCCGAGATCGGGCGCTTGGTCGTGAACTTTGGAGCGGATAGCCTGAGCAATATCAGGCTTGACGGTGCCGCGAACATGACGCTGCGGCAGAACGGGGACCCTTCCTCATACGGCGCGGTGTCTCCCGGCGAGCAGCTGCGGTTGAAGATCGCCGCGGTAATCGCGCTCATCAAGCACGGGTACGCCGAGAATATTGGCCGTCATCCGGGGTTCCTGCTGCTGGACTCGCCAGCCGCGGAGGAAATGCCTGATGGGGACTTGGCGACAATGATGTCGGCGCTGCTGGAGGTTGCCGAAGAGGCGCCGATGCAGATCATCGTCGCTACACGGAGCACTGGTCCGCTTGTTGATCTCCTGCCCGAGAAGAACCGGCTCATCGCGGAAGGCGGCGACTTCGTGTGGTGAGGTCGACTCATTTGGTCTGTCGGCAGTCCAAGCAACCATCAGATGAACTGCCAGGGTTCAGGAGGAGACCAGATGAGCGAGACCGGTGCCGTATCGCTCGCTGATGCTGCCTTGAGCCTGGCGCAGGAGACCAGCGGCAAACCGTTCCCACATTCCGCAATCGCCGACCTCGGGGGATGGGCGCGGATCGCTTGGGACGCCGCGACCTTAATCGGACAACCAGTACTTCCGCTTGTTGCCACCCTGGTCGCTAGAGATGCCCAACCGGGTGACATTGAAGCTGCCGCAGCCGCGACAGCTGTCGCCGATGCCGTCGTCGCGACCGCTCAGCCGTCGCTACTTCGGGACTCGCTCGACGCGCTCTTGGACAGCGCTGTCGTCACCCAGGTTGCCGGCGTCAGGCTCGTCGCAGGTCTCGAGTCCGTGGCCGCAGGCTTCCTCGCCCGTAAGCAGCCAGAGGCCTCCGCAGACCTGGCTTCTGCGGACGCGCTCGAAGCCTTGACCCGTCTCGTTGCCGCCGGGCACGGATCGCATTTCTCACTGCTGGCGCTGCTGCAGAAGTTCACCGTTCCAATGGTCGCCCCGATGTCGCGCGCAGTGATCCGTTCGGTGAGCACCGCCATTGACATCTGGCCAGAAGCAGATCCGTTGGTCGACGTCGTCCGCGCCCTCGGTGGTGTCGACGCGGTGGACGGCGCCGACTCAGCGCTTGCCGCTGATGTTGAGTCGGATGCTGCATGGGTTCTTGCAATGGCTTCCCTGCTCCGCGCTCTACGTGCCGCCTCGGTTCAGGAGATGGGCCCGCACCTCGAAGACGCAGCCAGGTTCTTCGGAGTAGCCGCCGACGCCCTCCACCGGCCCGACGCCCTCCCGATGTTCAGCATTGTCAAAGCCCTCCGCGAACTCGTGAACGGTGTTGTCTCCAACGACGCGATGGGCCCGTTGGCCACAGTCCCGCTTTCGTCGGACACGCTCGCTGTTGTCCGCGAGCAGATACTGAGATTCAGAATCGACTCCAGTGGTCTTGACCACTGGTACGGCGATAACACACGTGCGGCTCTCACCGCCTGGTCTGCACTTGCCGATGACCTCGAACAGATGGGCACTCAACTCGGTAAGGACGGTTTTTATCAAGCCGAAGTCGTCGTCCGTGACCTACTGACCGTCTATGTCAGCGCAAGGACGTTCCGCGTCGGCACCCGCTGTGCCGACATCGTGGGCGTTCAGGACTTGATTAGGCCAGTCATCGACGGGGGCTTCGCCAGCAACGCCAGCCATCTGAGCAACCTCGAGGAGTACGCCGCTGATCTCATGTCGCGGGGCGACAGCGAGCTTGACGACGAGGAGAAGGCTCAGCTTCACGCCGCTCGCAGCATCGTCAAGACTGCCCGACGCGTGGCGAAGGGAGGTGAGGCGCCGGGAAAAGTCCGAGGCGGCGCCCCGTCCACGCCGCTACCCCCTTTACTTGGCCGTCTGATTCCCTCTGGTTCGCCTGACGAAGATCTGCTTGAACATATCTCGCCGGCGATCCTCACCGCCATAGAACAACGGATTGACCATGTCGCTGCCGGACGTTCACATTTGAACCTTACTCAGCGGGAGCTGTTCGACCAGCTGCGTGAGGCGCTTTCGACCAACCCGGACTACAAGGACGAGGTCGAACCGGTCGTCGACCAAGTTCTGCTGCTCATCGTGAACTTCGTAGCCAGCAGAACCGGGTCTTCAGCCGGCCACTACGGATATCTGTTTGACCCCACGGCAAATGAAGACAAGATCCATGAAGATCTATACAACTACCTGGTCGGCAACATCGGCAGTCGCGCCGAGTACGAGGTCTCGCATGTCGGCGGAGGGCGGGTCGACATCCGGCTGAAGTTCGATACCTTCGCCATCCACATCGAGATGAAGGTGGACTACACCAAACTTCCGATGAGCAATCGGACAGCGTACCTAAAGCAAGCAGCGACCTACCAGGGCAATGACATCCGCATCGGGTTTCTCGTCGCGTTGCGACACAAGGCATTTGACCCCACCGGTCCACCGCCGCATATCAAGTCACTGATCGGGCACACCGCGTTCGACATCGAGGGAGACCCAGAGCCGCGCCACATCATCCACGTCGCCATCCCAGGAAGCCGGACCAATCCCTCCAACTCTAAATAGTCATCCCGAGGCGAAACTGCGCCGGACGACGGTGGCGGCGAGAATGCAATCTTCATAGCCCTGCCAGGCCACCCTCCATCGTTGAGATTGGTGCAGTTATGTTGTGCCACCGGGCGATCGCGGAACAGCGCCATGAGGTGAGAGACTTGCCATCCATCGCAGGTCGTCCGAACTCCAACACAGCTTCGGACATTAAGGCGGTGTTCCCGCATCGTGCGACGGCATCAGTCGTAGTTCCACAGCCGTCCAACCGACATGGATAGCGACACCGTCGGTGACGACGATGGTGGCGTGGTGAAGCAATTGGTCGAGAATCGATTCTGCGGTGGTGTGCTCGGCAGGAACCGACCCCACAGCCAAGAACGACCAGCGCGAGGCGATCGCCAACGTCCGTTGTTCTTAGGCGACGGCGGCAAGCCCGCGACTCGACGACAGAGCTTGGACGCACCCGTATCGCCACCATCGATTGGGCCAATTCGATCAATCGCCACGAACTACGGTGCAGAGTCTCAACCGTCGACTCTTTGAGCGCAAAAAGATGAGTAAGTGATGAGTTGAGCGTCCGCAGGCGTCCGTCGGCGAACCGAACGCGGACTAGGGCTCGCGATTACGCAGGTCAGCAGCAGGCTGCGCGAACTTGACTCCCCGAACAGAGCGATTGGGAGTCAAGTCTCCGAAACGCCCTACGCGAATTGAGAATCCACAGGTCAGAGCGTTGTCCATTTTCGCGAACTTCGCGGACACCCAGGCGAATTCGAACAACAAAAAGTGCCCCTGAACAGCGTAAACGCTGTTCAGGGGCACTTGGTGTGCGCCATCAGGGACTCGAACCCCGGACCCGCTGTCTTAGTGATCACAATTCATACGGGTACGCCCGAGTCCACAACAGACCGCCTGACCTGCGCGTTCGGGGAGTCGAGCAACCACCCGCGTCCATACGAAGTCACCGAGGTTCGCCCCAAAAGGTCGACCAAGAGTCGGCACACTTTCGTCCACCCGACGCCGCTAACGGCACCTACCGACCAGAACCGTCCACCTGGTCACTCGACCCCACACAGCCCAATAAGTCGACCTGATTCCAGCGCAGTACCCCGTTCCGTTCGTGAGAATATGCACTGTTCGGTGTTCGGTATTGACCGAACACCGAACACGAAATGCCGGTCGGCTCCGATCCGGGATATCACCGACAACATCGAGACAGAATCCATCGACGGGTCCGCCAGTCTCCTCGTCATCAAACCCGACACCGCGGTTCTCAGCTGAACTATCGATGCTTGCCCACCGACCTCGTTGCACCACATCCGACCGACCACGGCCACACGCGCACCGCCGCCTCGACCTGGGATTCGACAGAAGAAGTACCGTACGATAGGAAGCCTGACCTGCGCCATGAGAGGAGTGCGAGATGCCCGTCATGAACATGAAAGCAACTCGTCAACGACTCATGCAGAAGGCGATCCTGAACAAGATCGAACGGGACCACCTCTCGATCGACACCGACGCCGTCAGGCAGAGCCTCGAGACCATCCGCCGCAACGCCTCGCGCGATCCACTCATGACCAGCTACCTAGACTGGTGGGAGCAGATCATCCGCAACAGCGACATCGAAACCCTTCGAAGCCTCGTCCAATCCGATGACGAAACCGGAAACGACATGCGGAGCCTGTCCCCGCTGTACGTGTTGCTGACCGAACCCGAGCGGCTCCAAGTCATCGACGACCTTCGTACCACCATCCTGGCGTGAACCGACAACAGTTCGCGCGGGCGATAACCGCGTCATGCGCGAACATCGAAGAATTTCAGGTCATCGTCTTGGGGTCGCAGTCAATCCTCGGAAGCTACAACACCAGCGAACTACCCGACACCGCGTTCCAATCAACCGAGATCGACATACTTCCCATCAGCGGCATCACTCATCCCGAAGGCGTCGTCGATAAGCTGCTCACTCTCGACGCTCGACTCGGCGAGGACTCACCGTTCCACCTTCACCACGGCTTCTACATCGAGGGCATCCACAAGGACACGGTCGTGCTACCCAACCAGTGGGAAAACCGGCTGGTGCCCTTCACCGTCGAAGATGGCTCGCCCGAGCCCTACGGGCGGACCGCCCTATGCCTGGACCCGATCGACCTCTGCGTCTCGAAATGCATCGCAGGCCGCAGCAAAGACCACCAGTTCGTCGCCGCTCTGATCCGCGAAAACATCATCACCACGAACGAAATCATCGACCGAATCGACCAATACGGAATCGAATGGCCACAGACCTATCAATCCAACCGGGCAATGGCCCTCACACGCGCCCGAAACTGGCTCAAGGCCGTCGACCACTCGTGACCACCAGCATCGTGCGCAAAGAGGCCAGAAAGTACAAGGTGGCGTCAGAATTACTTTCCGTCCGCCGCTCAGAGTGGTGTGGATTTCAAACTAACCAAGGCAATTCGAAAAATAGGAACTTCGGCCACACCACTTCTTCTCAGTCTGCGCGCGCGATTCGGCAGGTCCTTCGGCGCATAAGACGGGTTGCCGAGAAACACCGCGTCGCACGAAAGCCGCCACACTGGAGTATTTGTGGTGGCAAAATCAAATGAGATCGCATGCCGAAGATGCAAGCACATGCGTTATGCTGGCATCGGTAGGTGATGAGCCAGGAGAATGATGAGCAGAACACACGAACGCCAGCAGCGAACAATCCGATTTCTTTCCAGAAATCCGCATAAGCTGGCCGAGGCAGCAGAGATTCTGGAACCCGCCGGCGTTTCCGTCACAAAGATTAGCCAGCAAGTAGATGAGCTACAAACCGAACAAACGGTCAAACTCGTGAGAGACAAAGCCCTTCGAGCTTTCAAAATTGTTGGTCGTGAGCTGTTCGTGGAACACACCGGACTCTACCTCGACCGAATGAATGGGTTGCCCGGAGGGTTGACACAGATTTTCTGGGATAGTCTCGAGGCAGACAGGTTCTCGGAGCTTTTCGGAGGCAGCGCCGTCATAGCGAGGACGATCATTGGCTACGTCGATTCATCGAAGATGCAGATCAAACTATTCGAAGGCGAAGTTTCGGGAACAATCGCACCGAATCCTGACGGCGACCGCAGCTTTCAATGGGATTGCATTTTCATTCCCGACGGATACGAGCACACGTTTGCAAGACTAGGCCCAGACATAAAAAACGCGATATCCATGCGCCGAAAAGCCCTGGACAAGTTTGCCGATTATCTAAAACAAGGATGACAATGATGATACCTACAGCCTTAGTTGATGCTGTACGCAGCAATAAAGCGATTCTATTCGCGGGTGCGGGCCTCTCGATGAACTTGGGACTTCCGTCTTTCTCAAGCCTGATAGATAAACTTGCCGAGGACCTCGACTTTGATGCTGAATTATTTCAGCTTGCGGGCGACTTTATGACTCTGACAGAGTATTACAGCGTCGTCAACGAGGGTCGTCTCGGTCCACTCAGAAGTTGGATGGATACAAATTGGCATGCAGAATCGATTAGAATCGAAGAATCTGCAATACACCGCGCAATTGTGGACCTTGAATTTAGATCGATTTATACATCCAACTACGACAGGTGGATTGAGAAATCTTTTGACCATTGGAACAAGCCGTACCACAAGATTGCTAATGTTGCTGATATAGCAAGGTCTCCCATCGATACAACCCAAATCATAAAGTTTCACGGCGATTTTGACGACGACGACTCCCTAGTACTTACCGAGTCTAGCTACTTTCGCCGTATGAGCTTCGAGTCACCCCTGGACTTGAAACTTCGCGCTGACGTGCTAGGCAACACGATCTTGTACCTTGGATACAGCCTTTCGGATATCAACTTGCGGTACTTACTTTACCGCCTAGAGCAGCAGTGGTCCGAGTACGGTGTAAGCAAATCGAAACCACAATCTTTCATATTTCTGGCCCGCCCGAACGCCGTACAGGAACTCTTGCTGAGTACACGCGGAATTACACCGATAATTGCAGAGCATGATAATCCAAAGACAGCAGCCGAAAACTTTTTGCAAGAACTCCTCGACCAGGCACGTGGGATTGGATATCGAGATTGACCATGAACGCTTCGATTGAATCCCTTAAGACGAACTCGAGAACGGTTTTTCCCTTACGCTCGACGAGTGGTTCTAATCAGGGCGGGGCTCCGCACGTCGCTTTCATAAAAACTTAACAACCAACCCCGATACCAAGCACGCTCAACTATAGAGATCCACTAGCGGCCCGCTCCGTCCACCACCGCGAGATGGCAATGAACGGAGCCCGGTACTGCGGCCGCGAGGTCGTGAGCGACGAGCCACACGTCCTGGTCGGCCCGGGCTTCGACGGTTGGCACCGGACGGCTCCAGTGATCGCTGTGCGGACGGACGCTCAGGGAGGACGAGGTCCCGCCCCTGCTGACAATCCCCCGACAAACCGCCGCGGTGACGCGTTGAGCCGATGCAGCTGCGGGCCGCTTCACGCTGATCACCCCATAGCACTGCTTGCCTCGTAGTTGACATCTCCTGCCGCTCAACGCGATGCAAGAGTTGCGGTGCACGGCAGGCTACTCGTCCATTCACCCCAGCCCCAAACCCCAGGGTGAACCCTACGGATAGGCTGTCGCACGGGGACCGAGCGGGTCGTGGAGAGGAACAGGCGTCGAACGTGGCTGAGCAGGAGTTTCCGTGGGTCGCCGACACTGCCGGCATCTACTTCAGCGACCGCTTCAACGTGGCTCCTAGTCTCCTTGAGGAATGGGGCGCATTCGACATCTCCGTCGTGTCTGACCTTCCTGTCTTCATCGACCCGTTCCTGCTGTTCAACAGCGACAAGGAAGAGTACCGAGCGTTACACGAGCAGATCGTCAGCTATCTGTGCTTCCTTCGCGATCACGCGGATGTGGACCTCGATCCAGGTCGCATCAAGAGTTGGTACACCTTTAAAGAGGTCCGACAGAACTGGCTCGGCTTCACCGTCGGCAGCAATCGCGGCCACGGATTGGGCAAGAAGTTTGCGGTCGCGTTGCACGAGGCGCTCGGCAACTTGCTGCGAAACGTCGGCCAGGAGCCGCTGACCAGTTCGAGCCACGTCGAAAAGCTCGCACTCGTCAGCAACGGCGTCGGCAGAGACACCATCTCAGATCTCACCACGAACCTGATTAAACACTTCCTGCTTCGCTACACCAGCGACTTCGCGATGGCGCACCTCCCGCCGGAGAGCCGAAAGAGGATTCCAGTCGCACGAGCGAAGTTCAATTACCGGACCGAGACTTGGGCTGCCGAGACCTGTGACCTCCCTTTCACCGAGGGTGACTTCGTCATCTTGACACCCGCGGACATCCTCACGAAGGACGACACGTGGATCAATCGCTCCGACCTGGAACGGTCCTTCGACATGGTCCTCGAAGCGACTGAGAATCATCAACTTCGCGCGGACGTCAACCACTACCTCGGCCAACGGCTCACCAGCAAGTCGACACCCAAAGAACAGCAAGAGGTACGCGCACTTGCGCTCCGCTCGTTTCCTGAACTCGTCGATTGCTACATCAAGGTCAAGGAGGACACCGGCGACCAGGCCATCGCCAATAGCCGCCAGAAAGTTGACGACACCCAGGCGCTGCTCCGCGACCAGGTGCAGCGGGCCGCACACGACCTCGCGCAAAAGACCCCGCTCTATGAGAAGCTCTGGACTTCGCAGCAGGAAGCGCACCGAGCCGTCGAAATTTTCAAGAACTACGTCGAAAACCAGGACGGCTGGCGCAACATCAACAAGGGCAACGGCAAGGGACTATCAAGCGAACAGGACGTCCAGATCTTCTTCGGGCTGCTGCTCCAGGAGTCCCGGTTCGACATCAACCGTGAAGTCAACAACGGCCGCGGACCAGTCGACTTCAAAATCTCGATGGGGCTCGACAAGACCTTGATCGAGTTCAAGCTCGCCAAGAGCAGCTCGCTCAAGCGCAATATGGAGAACCAGGTGGAGGTCTACAAGAAGGCGAACGGCACCGACTCGGCTCTGTTCGTCGTGATCGCCTACTCGCAGCAGGAGATCGAGAAGGCAGAGAAAGCGGTACAGGCCCTCGGACTGAACGAGCCGGACACCATGGAAGTCATTATCATCGACGCGTCGCCCAAGCAGTCGGCCTCCAAGATCTAGCCAGATTGCGACGCACACGATCGTCGCCGGCACAGCAAGCACTCTCCAAACTAATCAATCTCGCCTAAAACATCCGTCAATTAATTGCGTTATGCCGACCGTAAAAGCTGCGGGTGCGGTTCAACTATTATTCTTGCAGTCCATCGCCCGTTGCGTTGCGAACTGCCATCTTTGCAGGGGGAAGTACTGAGGTATCGCTTATGATCGTGACTGACTTCGATCCGCGGGTCAAAGCCACGTACAGTTCCTGGGCACTGTACGTTTCGGCAGCAAGGATGATGACGTGATCGTACTCAAGCCCCTTGACGAGCAGTGGGCGTGAGACGACTTTGTTGGTCGGCCTGCGTCCGGCCACTCGGGAATGGTTGCGGACACGCTGGAGGCCCTCAGACATTGTGCAACCGTCGGTGGCGGCAACGCCAGTAGACCCGTTGATTTCGTTCCATGCCTCACGGCAGTGAATTGTTACTCCTGGCAGTCTGCTGAGTAGGTCAAGTGCGATTCTTACGGACGCCGGTGCAGGATCGCGGCGGACCTCAAGGACTGCATCGTAGGCTGGCTTCAGGACAGCACTTCGAGTCGCGAATGACTTTCCATCACCGAGTTGCTTCCGCTTAGCAACGGAGATGTGGGGTGCTAGCCCGCTTGAACAATCGACTGCGAATTTGACGATTGCCTGCGCAACAGCCGCACCATCGTGTGTGTCGATGCGACTTGCCAGTACCGCCACGGTCTTCTCGTCGATGGCTTCCATCACAGTGAATCTGCCACCCAGATTTCCAGCTGCGCCGACACAGTCCCAGCGACGGTTGCCTAGAACGGCAACCGTACCTACGAGGTTCGCAGCCCCAAAGCAAACACCAACGTACGTTCGCGCGTCACGACGGTGCACCCACTTCGCCGGCGTCGACCCAAGATCGATGGGCTCGCCGCTCAGCAGATTTGCTCGGATATCGACCAACCATTTCCCGAGATCCTGATGATCCGGATCCCATCGCCGCGGGCGATGTTCGATCACTGCCGGGGGAAAGTTCAAGAGGACATCGGAGGTCCAGTCAACAGGTTGATTCAGCTTGAAATTAAAGAGGCACTGCAGCGGATCCCCGAAAACCGCTGCGGGAACGGCCGAGGCCATCGCAAGCACAAGCTGGTGTTGATCGAGCAGACAGTCCTGATACTCATCAACGAAAAGGTTCGTGTAGCTGACCTGAAGCATCCGCACCACCGCCAGAGAACGAGATGCACGCGTGGCGGCGCGGTGGTACTCCTCAGACTTGCCCCAATCGGGGGCCGTGGGGACGGCGAGGCCCGAAAGGTCCGGGAAGTGGGCGATCAAGTCGTACGACCATGCGTCGATCGTGCGGATGACAACGTGATCGCTTGCCACGCCGAACTTCCGCACTCGGCGACGCAGAGCGTCCACACCGGCATGCGTGTGTGTGAGCACGAGCGAAGTGCCGCCGCGTCGAGCAACTTCTGCCACGCTAGCCGCGATCAGCTCGGTTTTGCCTGCGCCCGCCGGGAGCGTCACCGAGCATGGGAGTGCTGCGAGCACCGTTCCGACGGCCTCCTTGATGGGTGGGTTGTCATGCACCGGCGGGCTTCTCATTCTTCGCGGCGGTCGGCGTAGCTGCCGTTGGGTACGCGAAGTCTTGCAGTTTGCCGATCACTTTCATCAGGTGACTAGATTCCAGTCCGTCCCAGTGGGCAATCACTACCCCGGCCAGCTCCTCTCCCCGGTCCTCGCGCTTGAACCACTCTTTTTTCTTCGCAACAGCAGCGCCAGCGATGGCGTTCCGAACCGTGAGCTCGTCAACTCCGGCTTGCTGTCTCCAAGCCGTGACGTCGGTACCGTCGATCTGCTGGCCGCCGAGCTTGGCGCTGACGGATGCTTGGATCGACTGCTCGCCCTTGATTTCCACGGCGAGATCCACAACTGCTTGTAGGCCCGCGATCGCGAGTGTCTTGACCACCTCGTCCTCGAGAGAGTTGTCCGGCGTCCAGCGGTACACCTCGACTCCGGCTGCCCTGGCCTGCGCCACCGAATCATCAACCTCACGGTCGTCATTGTCGACAAGCATGCACGTCGAATACCCGAGGTGCTGGAAGTTCTGGGCACGCTGCGTCGGCTGAGTTCCTCCCGCCCCATTGACGAGGACGGTTCCTACAACCGCCGCAGTGACTTCACCCTTGCTAATCTGCTCGGCGTCCCAATGGCGAAGCAGCCCGCGCAGGAAGCCGACCTCTGTCGCCCCCTCCCCGACGAGCACACGACGGCCTAGGAGCGCAGCAGGGGCGCTGCGGAACGTGCCCTGCACGTTGTCGAGGTCCTCTGGGACCGGTCGACACGTGGTAGAGCCGGCACCATCGGATTGCACGACAACGAAGTCAACCGCGCTCATCGTCTGGATTGCCGTGGGTGAGTGGGTGGTCATGATGACCTGGAGCTGACCGGCGGCAGTCCGCTGCCTGAGGTGGTAAAGCGTCTGCGCCAATCGATGTGGTTCGAGCCCATGTTCAATTTCGTCGATGGCGATGATCGAGCCGTGTGCCATCGCCTGGTCTTGGATCGCCAAGCTCGTCAGTCGGCGCGTACCTAGCCCGAGTCCAGACAGCGGGACGTCGCCGTCATGAAGCATCAATGCATGTGTGGATGACGCCGAAACGGGCTCAAGGCCGGGGCGCAGGTTGCCGAACGTCGCTGCGCCGACTGCTCGTGCCGATGTCTGAGCTTCCGCTGCGGCGGCGTGCAAGGGATTAGGCTCCGCGGCGAAAACCGCCGCCCGTGCTTCCCTGTGCGCATCGAGGATGACGGACGACGCACCGTCGCCGCCCTCAGTCAGACCTGAGAGGGCCGAGCCACGGGCCCAGCGGAGATGAAAGTCAGGTCGCTCCCCCAGCCGGAAGAAGCCAAGCTGTCGTCGTTGGCTGGCCGAGATCGTGCGGGCATCGTCCGAATCGGGCCGAACGACTTCCCATGTCGGCTCGAGCTCCGGGGTCACGGTCAGTCTGAGGACGAGGCACTCCTCAGCCTCGTCGACGGGATCGTGTACGAGAGTTCCGTCAGGCATGATCCCCGAACGATCCTTGCCGAGCTGGCTCTCCTTCACGAGGGTGTCAGGCAGGTCCGTCACCGCTGCCTCGATGACGATGCTTTTACTCAGGTCAAGATTAAAGAAGTCCGCATCGGTGAATTGCGGGCTGTAGCTCGGGCTGAGCACCAATCCGATCGCGTCCAGCAGCGTGGTCTTGGTGCTGTCGCCCGCACCAACCAAACTGATGAACCGCCGGCCGATCGTCCACTCCACGGCCTCGATACCACGAAAGTGTTCAATCCGGAGCCTACGGAGCATCATGGTTGACCTCGTTTCAAAAGCCGACACGGACATCGCATGGCGAAATGATAAGTGCGCGACGCTCTTAAGCCGAACACGTCACTCAGCCTCGCTGAGAATCTCGACATATCGTCTCACGACGCTCGGCTGCCGTATGAACCTCCCAAGCTTCGGAATCGGCCGGATCGACGTCTCCGATATCCCCACCGACAAACGGTGAAGGTGATTTACTCCGACCTGCCGCGAGGCCCCTGGACGCGAAGTAGACGCTCCCCGACGCTATCAGCGCGAGTCCGACGGAGATCGACCGCGAAATGTAAGTTCTTCCAATTCAAGCGAACCCCGCCTCGTCCGATCGCCGGAGTCACTGTCAACTGACAACCGTTCGCAACCAACAGCATGACCGGCCAAAGGCTATGCACTACAAGCATCGAGACACTAATCGAAGCCCGGTCAAGCACAATCGCAGGAGGCGCCGGATCCGCTCTCGGGCATGTTCGACGCAGCGCGCCTTTTAATGCTGCGCAGCATGTTCGAAGATGTGCTCGGTTGCCTCTCGTGCTGCAATCGCATCGCGCTCGTGCCGTTCCGAATCAAAGATGCTTTGCGCCCGCAACACGAGCACTAGGGCAGACGTACAGATCCAACTCAAAGCGTCACAACGGCTACCTATCACCCCAACCGGTGCACAGGGCGCATACACCGCGGAGGCAAGCCCAGTTCAGATCCTTCTGCACACACGCCTGTAATCGAGGAACGCGCAGACGACCCACCACCGAGCGAGGTCGGGGTGCACGATCTCGCTTCGTCCTTCCATCCAAAAAGGCGAATAGAAGTCGACTTCCACGCTCAAAGATTGCTCATTCATTCAGTTTCCGCGCCGCTCAGCTAACGAACTGCTGGTTACCGGGCATGCGCAGTGCGAACGCGACACTTGACGCCACCACCAACAGCGTTGAGGTTCGAGTCTGGCCGCGGGAACTGCTCAGTTCGCCGCGACCTGGGGAAACGTGGGAGAACCGGCCCAAATTCACTCGACTCTTTGAGGTCAAAAAGTCGGATTCACCGCGTCGCGACGACAAAAAGATGACCCCCTGGCCGGCGTTTCCACTGGTCAGGGGGTCATCTTTGTGCGCCATCAGGGACTCGGACCCCGGACCCGCTGTCTTAGTGATGACAATTCATACTGGTTCATCCGAGTCCACTACTGGCCGTACGACCTGCCAGTTCAGGGAGTCGAGCAACCACTCACGGCCAGACGGATTCACCGAAGTACGCCCCAAAAGGTCGACCAAGAGTCGGCACGCTTTCACCGTCCGACACCACACGCAGCGCCTACCGACCAGAACCGTCCACCTGGTGACTCGACCCCACACAGCCCGTGAAGTACCCCAGGTTTTGTTCCGTTCTTTGTAGGAGGATGGAGCTATGCCACGTCAGTACCCGCCGGAGTTCCGGCAGCGAGCAGTGCGCATGGTGGAGACGGTGTTGGAATCCGACGCCGAGCTC
>NZ_JABUCO010000032.1:0-52920 GCF_019835205.1 Rhodococcus sp. BP-261
CAAACGACTCGCCCAAGGCAAAAGCAAACGCGACATCATCCGCTGCCTCAAACGAGCCGTCGCCCGCGAAATGTTCCAACTACTCACACAGAAAATCCGCAGTTGACACTCATAGGAGCATCACGGGTGGCTACGCCGCAGCTACACGCTGGCGACGCCCGGAGCCAGGAAACGCTTGCCGGTCACCGCTTCCGACGTTCCGGTGCGGTCGAGGTACGGCGTGATGCCGCCGTTCCAGAATCCGAATCCACCACCGAGGAGCAGGCAGAGATCGATGTCCTCGGGTGCTGCGACGACGCCCTCGTCGAGCATGATGCGGATCTCGTCGGCGAAGGCCCGACGCGTCCGGTCGAGCACCTCTTCGGCAGTCGAGGGCGAATCACCCTGCGGCCACAGCGCGGCGACCTCGGGGTCGACGACCTGGCCTTCCGGTCCCCAGGTCCACACGCCGGGCTTCTTGGCGTCGACGAGTGCGCGGAAACCTGCGGAGTCCTTGAACCGATCCGGGTACGCCTCGCCGAGCGTCTCGGCAGTGTGCAACGCCACGGCAGGTCCGACGAGTCCGAGCAGCGTCAGCGGGCTCATCGGCATGCCGAGTTCACCGACGGCACCGTCGGCGACCTCGAACGGGGTGCCTTCGTCGATGGCGGCGATGATCTCGCCCGACGCACGCGTCACGAGTCGGTTGAACACGAAGCCAGGAAGGTCGGCGGACAGTACCGCGGACTTCTTGAGCGTCTTGGCCGTCGCGAACGCCGTTGCGAGCGTGGCATCGTCGGTCTTCTCGCCCTTGACGACCTCCAGAAGTGGAAGCACGGCAACGGGATTGAAGAAGTGGAAGCCGACGACGCGTTCGGGGTGCGACAGGTCGGCAGCCATCTTCGTGATCGACAGCGACGACGTGTTGGTCGCGAGAATCGTTTCCGGAGAGACGAACTCCTCGACCTCGGCGAAGACCTTCTTCTTCACGTCCAGGTTCTCGAACACGGCCTCGATGACGAAGTCGGTCTTCGCGAACGCAGCCTTGTCGATGGATCCGGACACCAACGCCTTCAGGCGGTTCGCGGCGTCGGGGGACAGGCGCTTCTTGCCGAGAAGCTTGTCGATCTCGTCGTGGACGTAGCCGACGCCCTTGTCGATGCGCTCCTGATCGATGTCGGTGAGGATGACCGGCACCTTCAGCTGGCGTACGAACAGCAGAGCCAGCTGGCTGGCCATCAGACCCGCACCGACGATGCCGACGCCGGAGATCTTGCGCGCCAACGACTTGTCTGGTGCGCCCGCCGGACGCTTCGCGCGCTTCTGCACCAGGTCGAACGCGTACAGGCCTGCGCGCAACTCGTCCTTGACGAGAAGCGTCGACAACGCTTCGTCCTCGGCGGCGAATGCCGTGTCGAGCGACGTCGAGTCGGTGATGTCCGTCGATTTGGCGAGCTCGATGAGCTCGACGGCAGCGACCGGTCCCGGTGCGAAGTTGCCGGTCTTGCCTGCGACGATTCCCTTGGCTCGGGCGACGGCGTCGTCCCATGCCTGGCCGCGATCGATGTCCGGGCGTGCCGGGGTGATCTCGCCCTTGACGACCTGTGCGGCCCATGCGAGGGACTGCTCGATGAAGTCCGCCCCGCCGAGCACGACGTCGGCGATGCCGAGGTCCAGCGCCTGCTGCGGCTTCAGGGTGCGGTTCTGGTTGAGCGAGTTCTCGATGATCACCGTGACCGCGTTCGATGCACCGATGATGTTGGGCAGCAACTGAGTTCCGCCCCAGCCGGGAACGAGGCCGAGGAAGGCCTCCGGAAGGCCCAGTGCCGCTGCGTTGTCGGCGACCGTGCGGTAGTGCGAGTGCAGACCGACCTCGAGGCCGCCACCCAATGCTGCGCCGTTGATGAACGCGAACGTCGGAATCTCGGACTCGCGCAGGCGTCGGAACACCTTGTGGCCGAGCTGCCCGATCTGCAGCGCCTCATCCTTGGTCTCGATGTTCGGTACGCCGTTGAGATCCGCGCCGACGGCGAAGATGAACGGCTTGCCGGTGACCGCGATGGCAACCGGGTTTGCCGCGAACGCCTCGTCGAGGGCCGCGTCGAGCTGCGTCAGTCCGCCGGGACCGAACGTCGACGGCTTGGTGTGGTCGTAGCCGTTGTCCAACGTCACCAGTGCGATCGGGCCGTCGAGACCAGGGACGGCAACGAGCTTGGTGAACGCGTTCGTGACTACCTCGTCCGTGAACGCCGTGGTGATGTCGCTCATTTGGAAGCTCCTGAGTAATCGGCGTGGTTCGGGTTCTCCCAGATGACGGTTCCGCCCATGCCGAGACCGATGCACATGGTCGTCAGGCCGTAGCGGACCTCCGGCTGCTGCGCGAACTGACGGCTCAGCTGCGTCATCAGTCGCACGCCCGACGAGGCGAGTGGGTGACCGCACGCGATCGCGCCACCCCACTTGTTCACGCGGGGGTCGTCGTCGGCGATGCCGTAGTGCTCGAGGAACGCCAGAACCTGGACGGCGAACGCCTCGTTGATCTCGAACAGGCCGATGTCGTCGATGCCGAGGCCCGTCCGTGCGAGCACCTTCTCGGTGGCCGGGACCGGACCGATGCCCATCACAGCAGGATCGACGCCTGCGAAGGAGAAGCCGACCATCCGCATGCCGACGTTCAGGCCCAACTCGTGGGCCGTGTCCTCGCCTGCCAGGATCGCGGCGGTGGCCCCGTCGTTCAGGCCTGCGGCGTTGCCGGCGGTGACGCGCCCCGCGGGACGGAACGGCGTCTTCAGCTTCGCGAGATCCTCCACGGTGGTGCCGGGGCGAGGCGGCTCGTCCTCGGTCGCCAGGCCCCAGCCTGCGGCGGACTTGGTCGCGACGGGTACGAGCGTGTCGGCGATGAAGCCGGCCTTCTTCGCGGCGTCGTACTTCTCCTGGCTCGCGGCGGCGTAGGCGTCGGTACGATCTTTGGTGATCGACGGGAAGCGATCGTGCAAGTTCTCGGCCGTGTTGCCCATGACGAGGGCGCTCGGATCGACGAGCTTGTCGGCGAGGAAGCGCGGGTTCGGGTCGACGCCCTCGCCCATCGGGTGCCGTCCCATGTGCTCGACTCCGCCGGCGATGACGACGTCGTACTGGCCGAAGCCGATGCCCGAGCCGGTCGTGGTGACCGACGTCATCGCGCCGGCGCACATGCGGTCGATCGCGAATCCGGGGACGCTGCGGGGGAGTCCGGCGAGAAGTGCCGAGGTACGACCGATGGTCAGTCCCTGATCGCCGGTCTGGGTGGTCGCAGCAATGGCGACCTCGTCGATCCGCTCGGGCGGCAGATTCGGATTCTTGCGGAGCAGCTCGCGGATGGCCTTGACGACGAGGTCGTCGGCGCGGGTGTCGGCGTAGATGCCCTTGGGGCCTGCTTTGCCGAACGGGGTGCGGATGCCGTCGACGAACACGACATTCCGCTGTGAGTTGGACGCGGGTACAGACACGCTTCGATCCTCCCGACTGATGCGGACGTTCTTGCCCGGCCGACGCCGGGATGCCCCCACTGTAGCCGGTATTACCGGTCGGTAACTTGAGGAGGGGTCAGTGCCTCGACGAGGACGGGAACGACCAGCTCACGCTGCCACGGCCGGGCGCCTGCTTCCGTGAGTCTCGACTCGAACGACGCGGCGTCGTCCGACGGTTGCCAGTCCCAGACCAGACGGCGCAACTGATCCGGCATCAGAAGGTTCTCGACGGGCACCGACACGTTCTCGCTCAACTCCGACATCGCAGCACGCACAGCGGAGAGGCGGTCGGCCGCGTCGGGGTCCTTGCGGGCCCACCGACTCGGCGGCGGCGGACCGTCGAACGGAAGCGTCTTGGGTGGCAGGTCACGCGCGTCCAGAGAGCGCGCACGCTCGAGCGCGCTCAGCCACAGACGCGTCGACCTGCGTTGACGCGGACCGCCGAACACCGGAAGGGCGCGTAGTTCGCTCTCGGTCTTGGGGTCTGCGGTCGCCGCGGAGATGATCGCGGAGTCCGGAAGGACGCGGCCGGCCGCGAGGTCGCGACGGTGCGCGACCCCGTCGCGTGTCTGCCACAGCTCACGCACCGCGGCGAGCACGCGCGGTGACTTCACGGAGTGGATGCCCGACGTCTTGCGCCACCGATCGCCCTTCGGCTTGGGCGGTCCGAGAGTGAGGATGTGCTCGAATTCCTGACGAGCCCATTCGGTCTTGCCCTGACGTTCCAGTTCCGCAGCCATCGCATCGCGCAGTTCGACGAGGACCTCGACGTCGAGAGCGGCGTAGTTCAGCCACGTCTCGGGCAGTGGACGCGTCGACCAGTCGGCTGCGCCGTGGCCCTTCTGCAACGACAGACCGAGCATCCGCTCGACGATGGCACCGAGCCCGACGCGTTCGAATCCCGCGAGACGGCCCGCGAGCTCGGTGTCGTAGAGAGAGGCAGGCACGAGGCCGAGTTCGGCGAGGCCCGGTAGATCCTGGTCGGCCGAATGCAACACCCATTCGAGCGGATTGACGACCTCGGCGAGGGGAGCGAGAGCGTCGGCGACCGGGATCGGATCGAGCAGCACCGTCCCCGCACCACGTCGTCGGAACTGAAGCAGGTAGGCGCGTTGCGAGTAGCGAAATCCCGACGCGCGTTCCGCGTCGACTGCCAGTGGTCCGTCGCCGCCCGCGAGCAGTTCGGCAGCCGCGCGTACACCGTCGGCCGTCGTGACGACGTCGGGCACACCGTCGGCCGGGGCGAGCAGAGGTACCGGGTTCGGTGTGTCCGAGGAGTCGTCGGAACTGGTCACTGACATGAGAGGAGACTCTAGGCCCTCACGAGTGACCTGCGTACCGCGCTACGTGCGGCTCGCGTCCCGTCCCTTCAGCTCGGTGATGCCTGCCGGCGGCAATCCGGCGGCGTACGCCAGCACTTCGCAGAACGCTTCGACGTGCGATGCCAACTCGATCGACGTCGCCGTCCACGACGCGCGCAGCTCGAGCTGGTGAGCCTTCGGTGGGCCGGCGATGTCGCCGTAGCGCACCGAGCTGGTGGACGTCACCGTGCCCCCGAGCGCGGTCAGCGGCTCCGATCGACTCTCGAGCGCGTCGACGAGCCAGCTCCATCCGACCTCGGGGAGAAGGGGGTCCGACGCGAGCGATTCGTCGACGTCGGCCTGGATGTAGGCCACGAGACGCATCGTGCCGTTCCAGGCTTCGTCCCCGTCGGGGTCGTACAGCAGGATCAATCGGCCGAATGCGTCGCCGTCGAACTGCTCGTCGGTGTTCTCGCGCGCCTGCTGTTGCACCTCGGCGCCCACTGCATAGCTGTAGGGGGCAAGACGCTGCGGAGGCCGGATCGGCCCGATCTCGATCGCCGGGTGCACGACGGCCCGGTGCATCGCCTCGATCGCCGATCGAAACGGCGCAGGCTCGGCAGAGGGTCCGGGTTTGGTCACGACTCCGGACGTTAGACTTCTCACGTATTTCGGCGTCGGAGGCGCGCCGATTCGGAACAAATGTCGCTTCTGGTTCGTTCGCGTGACCCGAAACCGTGGCGTACCTGCATGAAGGAAGTGTCGCCGCCGCGTGGCAGCATGGACGGCGATGAACAACGACACGCCTTCGACCCGTCGCCAGCTGCCCGACGCCCCTCTTCTGGCGGCCGCCGCCGGAAGGAAGGCGTCGCGACGACCTGTCTGGTTCATGCGACAAGCAGGACGTTCGCTTCCCGAGTACCGGAAGATTCGTGCCGGTATCGGAATGCTCGACTCGTGCTTCGATCCGGCGCTCGTCGCCGAGATCACGATGCAGCCGGTGCGTCGCCACGACGTCGATGCGGCAATTCTGTTCTCCGACATCGTCGTTCCGCTCAAGGCTGCGGGTATCGATCTCGACATCGTCGCCGGCACCGGCCCGGTCGTCGCGAATCCGGTGCGTTCGGCGGCGGACGTCGCCGCGCTGCCCACGCTGCACAGCGAGCAGGTCGAGCCGGTGGCGAAGGCAGTGACGTTGCTGACCGAGGAGCTCGGGCAGACCGCCCTCATCGGGTTCGCCGGCGCGCCGTTCACACTGGCGTCGTACCTCGTCGAGGGTGGTCCGAGCCGCAACCACGAGAAGACCAAGGCGCTGATGCGTTCGGATTCCGCGACGTGGCATGCACTCCTCGACACCCTCGCGGACACCACGATCACGTTCCTGCAGGCTCAGATCGACGCGGGCATCGATGCCCTGCAGCTGTTCGACTCCTGGGCCGGCGCACTGTCGCTGGCCGACTACCGCGAATTCGTGCTTCCGCACTCGACCAAGGTGTTCGACGCCGTCAGCGCGGCGGGCGTTCCCAAGATCCACTTCGGCGTCGGCACGGGTGAACTACTGGGCGCGATGGGCGAGGCAGGTGCGGACGTCGTCGGCGTCGACTGGCGCATCCCGCTCGACGACGCCGTCCGACGCGTCGGCCCCGGAAAAGCGTTGCAGGGCAACCTCGATCCCGCCGTGCTGTTCGCAGGCTGGGACGCCGTCGAATCCGAGGTGCGACGCATCGCCGGCGAGGCGGATCGTGCCGTGGCGGCCGGCGCCACCGGGCACGTGTTCAACCTCGGACACGGCGTGCTGCCGGACACCGACCCGGACGTGCTGACTCGCGTCGTGGAGCTGGTGCATTCGCTGTGACCGTGCGGCGGGTAGCGGTCGTCGGCGGCGGTATCACCGGTCTCACCGCGGCGTATCGGCTGCGTTCGACGCTCGGTCCGGACGCCGTCGTCACCGTCGTCGAAGGGTCGGATCGGCTCGGTGGCACGCTGCGGACGGTGCACCTCGAAGACGGCCCTCTCGACGTCGGGGCCGAGGCGTTCATCGGTCGTCGACCCGAGATTCCCGCCCTGATGGAGGAGCTGGGTCTCGCGAGCCAGCTCGTGCACCCCGCAGGCAAGCGGCCACTGATCTACTCGCAGAACGCGCTGCATCCGTTGCCCGGCGGCACGCTGATGGGCATCCCGGCGTCCGCGTCGTCGGTCGTGGGACTCGTCGACGACGCGACCGTGCGCGCCATCGAGGCAGAGCCCGAAACCCCGCTGCAGTGGAATCGACACACGGACGTCAGTGTCGCCGAGCTGGTGGGCGGACGGTTCGGTGAGCAGGTGCTGCACCGATCGGTCGATCCGCTGCTCGGCGGTGTGTACTCGGGCCTGTCCGCGTCGATCGGTGTACGCGCTGCGCTCCCGACTCTGGCTGCGGCACTGGACGATTCGGCGACGAGTCTCACCGCGGCGGTCGCCGCAGCAATACCGCCGCCGAGCGCAGGGCCGGTCTTCGGTGCACTGCGTGACGGCTACGGTGTTCTGATCGACGCGCTCGTCGCTGCCGCGGACGCGCGCATCGTCCTCGGGACCGCGGTCACGTCTCTCCGTCGGACGTCCGGCGGTTGGGATGTCGACCCGATCGGCGAGGTCGACGCCGTCGTTCTCGCAGTTCCGGCGCCCGCGCTCGCAACCATTCTCTCCGCTGCCGTGCCCGAGGCGTCGGCAGCCGCGGCCGACATCGAACTCGCATCGGCCGCGGTCGTCGCGATGGCACTTCCGTCGGACGCCGAACTACCCGACAACTCGGGTGTACTCGTGGCGACGGACGCAGGTCTCGAGACCAAGGCGTTCACGCTGTCGAGTCGCAAATGGGGGCACCTCGCCGACCGGTCGGTCTCGCTGGTTCGTGCGTCGTTGGGTCGATTCGGTGACACCAGGGCGCTCGACTGGACGGACGACACGCTGATCGATGTTGCGCGTCAGGATCTACGGCGCGTGACCGGCATCGAGATCGACCCGTCGTCGAGCGTCGTCCAGCGATGGCGCGGGGGACTGCCGCAGTACGCGCCGGGGCATCTCGATCGCGTCGCCGCGATCTTCTCGGCTGTCGAGGACGTCGACGGGGTGGCCGTCGCAGGCGCGTGGAGCAACGGCGTCGGTGTGCCCGCGTGTGTCGCGTCCGCCACCAGGGCGGCCGCGGCCATATGCGAAGTGGCACGATAGAGCCCATGGCACGCCTCGACTATCAAGCGCTCAACTCGACTCTTCGCTATTCGATGTTCTCGGTGTACAAGGTCACGCCCGGAGTCCTGGGTGAGGACCGCGAGGACGCTGCGAAAGAGGCGCGATCGTTCTTCGAGAACCGCGGTGAGGACGTCGTCGTCCGCGGCATCTACGACATCGCGGGCATGCGGGCCGACTCCGACTTCATGGTCTGGACGCACGCAGAGCGTATCGAGGACCTGCAGGCGACGTACTCGGACTTCCGTCGCACCACGGCGTTGGGTCGCGCGAGCACGCCGGTGTGGAGCAACTCGTCGCTGCACCGGCCTGCCGAATTCAACAAGAGCCACGTGCCGTCGTTCATCGCGGGCGAGGAGCCGGGCGCGTACATCTGCGTGTACCCGTTCGTCCGGTCCATCGATTGGTACCTGCTGCCCGACGAGGAACGCAGGACCATGCTCGCCGATCACGGCAAGGCTGCACGCGGCTATGCGGACGTCCGCGCCAACACCGTGCCCGCGTTCGCGCTCGGTGATTACGAGTGGATCCTGGCCTTCGAAGCGCCACAGCTCGACCGCATCGTCGATTTGATGCGCGACCTGCGTGCCACCGAAGCGCGGCGGCACGTGCGCGAGGAAACGCCGTTCTTCACCGGACCTCGTGTCGACATCGAGACCCTCGTGGCCTCGCTGCCGTGACGGAACGCGAGATCCAGGCGGTCATTTTCGACTTCTCCGGAACGCTGTTCCGACTCGACGAGGACGATTCCTGGTTCGACGGAGTGACGCGTCCCGACGGGTCGCCCCTCGACGGGCATCACGTCGCCGAGCTGATGCGCCGGATGACTGCCCCCGTCGGCGAGGTCGTGGAGTTCGACGACGTGTCGCGGCATGCCTGGCAGAACCGCGATCTCGATCCGGCGCTGCACCGTCAGGCGTACCTGCACGTATTGCGCGAGTCGGGTGTCACCGAGGCCTCTCAGGCGGAGTCCGTCTACGGACGCGTCATCGATCCCTCCTGCTGGACGCCGTATCCCGACACCGCCGACGTGCTCGAATCGCTTGCGAGTCGGTCCGTTCCCGTCGCGGTGCTCAGCAACATCGCGTTCGACATCCGGCCGGCGTTCGAGGCGCTGGGGATCGACAAGTACGTGACGGAATTCGTCCTCAGCTACGAGGTCGGCGTCGTCAAACCTCGGCCGGGAATCTTCCAGCACGCGACGCAGGCGCTCGGCGTCGATCCGGCTCGGACGTTGATGGTCGGCGACAGCGAGGAAGCCGACGGCGCTGCGACGGCCATCGGATGTTCGTTCGCGCTGGTCGAGCCGCGTCCGACGGCCGAACGTCCCACCGCGCTGCGCGACGCGCTTGCTCGCTACGGACTCTGACCCCGAGGTGAGCGTCGAGGGTGCCGCGCAGCACATGGCCCACTGGGGCATGTTCCGTGCCTCGGCGGCCGACGGCGAAGTCACCGGGGTCCACCCGGACCGGAACGATGCGAATCCGTCGCCGGTACTGGGGAACATCCCAGGTTCGGTGCGTCACCGCTCGCGTATCGCCGGGCCCGCGGTGCGGCGTGGATGGCTGGAGAACGGCCCTGGTCCGTGCGATCGTCGGGGCAACGACGAGTTCGTCGCGGTGTCCTGGGACGAACTCACCGGTCTGCTGGCGACCGAGCTCCGGCGCGTCGTCGACACATTCGGGAACGAGGCGATCTACGGCGGCTCCTACGGATGGGCCAGCGCGGGCCGATTCCATCACGCGCAGAGCCAGGTTCACCGCTTCTTGAACTGTCTCGGCGGCTACACGCGTTCGGTCGACAGCTACTCGACCGGCGCGACGAGCGTGATCATGCCGCACGTCGTCGGTGCACACTGGAAGATGTTCTCGCGCTCCACATCCTGGGACGTCATCGCCGCGAACACCGATCTGCTGGTCGCGTTCGGCGGTGTCCCGGTGAAGAACACCTCCATCAACCACGGCGGCACATCGAATCACCCGACCCAGGATGCGTTGACCGCGCTGCGTGCTCGTGGCGGCAAGATCGTCACGATCAGCCCGCTCCGTGACGACATGACCGGCGCCGCAACGTGGTTGGCTCCCATTCCCGGCAGCGACGTCGCCGTCATGCTGGGTCTCGCCCACGTGCTGGCGACCGAGAATCTGCACGACACAGCGTTTCTCGACACGTACTGCACCGGCTACGACAGGTTCGAGCGATATCTGTTGGGGCACAGCGACGGTATACCGAAATCGGCTGCCTGGGCATCGGGCATCTCGGGTCTTGCAGAGCAGACCATCGTGGATCTCGCGCGCGAGATGGCGTCGCATCGAACCCTGGTGACGGTCACGTGGTCGCTGCAGCGCGTCAAGAGCGGTGAGCAGGCGCCGTGGATGGGGCTGACGCTGGCGTCGATGCTCGGCCAGATCGGTATTCCCGGGGGCGGATTCGGCCACGGGTACGGATCGATGAACGAACCAGGACTCGCCCCGGTACCGTATCCGCTGCCGACGCTGCCGCAAGGGATCAACCCGGTGTCGACGTTCGTTCCCGTCGCGGCGGTCTCGGACATGCTGCTGCACCCAGGTGACGAATGTCGTTACAACGGCCGGCGTCTGACCTATCCGGACATCAAGCTCGTCCACTGGGCAGGCGGCAATCCGTTCCATCACCACCAAGACATCGGACGGCTTCGGCGTGCGCTGGCACGTCCGGACACGATCGTCGTGCACGATCCGTACTGGACGCCGATGGCGAAACACGCCGACATCGTCGTCCCGTCGACGACGTCGCTCGAACGCAGCGACATCAGTTGCACTCGCAACGACCCGCTTCTCGTCGCGATGCACCCGGCCGTACCCCGTTTCGCCGACGCGCGCGACGACTACGACACGTTCGCCGCAGTCGCCGAGAAGTTAGGCGTCGCAGAGGAATTCACTGAGGGCCGGACGTCAGGGGAGTGGCTCCGACATCTCTACCGACAGTGGCAGGGCTATCTCGCGTCGGCGGGCGTCACGACACCGACGTTCGACGACTTCTGGGTCGACGGCTCGTTCCGCATGTCGACCGAAGACGGGCTGACGCTGCTCGGGGACTACAGAAAGGACCCGGTCGCCGCGCCGCTTCGCACTCCGAGCGGCAAAATAGAGATCTTCTCCGAGGTCGTCGACGGCTTCGGGTACGACGACTGCGTCGGACACCCGGCGTGGTACGAACCCGACGAGTGGCTGAACGGCGAACGCGCAGAAGCATTTCCGCTGCATCTCATCGCGAACCAACCGCGCACGAGGCTGCACGGTCAGCTCGACCACGGCGCCACGAGCCAGGCGTCGAAAGTGCAGGGCCGCGAGCCGATTCGACTGCACCCGGCCGTGGCGGGGGCATACGGTGTCGCCGACGGTGACGTCGTGCGTGTGTTCAACGACCGTGGCTCCTGTCTCGCCGGGGTCGTCGTCGACGACGGGATGCTCGAGCGCGTCGTGCAGCTGTCGACGGGTGCGTGGTACGACCCGGAGGACCCGTCGGACACGGCGTCGATGTGCAAGCACGGCAATCCCAATGTGCTGACGGCAGACGTGGGTGCGTCGTCGCTGTCGCACGGTTGTACCGGCCAACACGTCCTCGTGCAGATCGAACGCTACGACGGCGAGCTGCCGCCGATCACGGCGTTCGATCCGCCGACGATCGTTACTCGAACACGAATCGGGTGATGGTCTCGGCGACCAGAGCCGGCTTGTCGACGCCCTCGATCTCCAGCGTCTGCGTCGTGACGATCTGTACCGCGCCTGCGGCCACGTCGTCGACCGACGTCAGCGTCGTCTGCAGCCGTACGTGCGACCCCACCGTGACGGGGTTGACGAACCGAACCTTGTTGGATCCGTAGTTGATTCCGAGCTTCACGTTCTCCACGGAGTAGATCTCCGCATTGAGCAGTGGGATCAGCGACAGACTGAGGTAGCCGTGCGCCACCGGTGCACCGAAGGGACTTTCCTTCTTCGCTCGTTCGACGTCGACGTGAATCCATTGATGGTCACCGGTCGCGTCGGCGAACGTGTTCACCCGATCCTGGGTGATCTGCAACCAATCGCTGGTCCCGAGATCCTCGCCGACGGCGGCCTTCAACTGCTCTGCTGACGAAAAAGTGCGCATGGTCACATTATGCCTTCGCGATACGGGAAGGCAGCAATCAGATTGTCCTGAATCTCCGTCAGGTTCGGGATCGGCCGGTATTCGGTTCGCAATCGGGCGATTTCGTCATCATCCCGTGTGAGATCCGACGAGTGTTGAACGGCTTTCCCGTCGAACACCGAGTAGTAGTCCTCGAATTTGTATCCGGCCCCGCCGATTTCCCGGTCGAGCTCGATCCACGCGTTCGGAATGCCGTAGGAGTCGGCGACGATCAACCCGTGCAGGCTCGTGGACATGACGAAGTCGCACGACGTGATGTCGGCGATGACCTTGGCGGGCTTACGAGACGGGTCGATCAGTGTGATCTTCTTGTCGCGCGCAAGAGCGAGAACAACAGGGTCGGTCTTGTGCATCCAGTGGTAGACCAGGCCGACTCGGCCGGCCACGGAGGTGGAACGTGGGTAGACCCTGCTCGCCAAGAGCCCCGGATCCCCCACGGCCACTTCACGGTCCGACTTGACGCGCTCCAACGAGAGATACCCGCGCACGGCATAGAAGTCGAAACTCGGGAAGTCGAAGATCCGGCCGTCGAGCCCGTCCTTCAGCATGAAACCGGAACCCCAGATCTTCAACGTGTCGGGGGCGTTCATCAACTGGACCATCTCCAGCGTCGAACCAGCTCCTGTCATGTCGCTGTTCTTCGGGCGTCTCCACGAGCACTTCTTACTGAAGAGCGCGTCGACGAGGCCCGGCGTCAGTTCATCGCCGAAATTGGGGCGAATACCGGTGACCTTGAGCTGGCGCCACCAGAATGTCTTGATCGAGTTCGGCGCTCGATAAAGATACTGCACTACAGGACCATGAGGTCGGTTTACGTTCGACAGGGTTCGCAGCCGGCGTAGCCGCACCTACTCCTGATTCGTCGAGGGCTGCAGCGTCAGCGAGATCGAGTTTATGCAGTACCGCTGGTCGGTCGGTGTCGGGTAGCCCTCACCCTCGAACACGTGCCCGAGGTGGCTGTGGCAGTTCCTGCAGACGACCTCGACACGACGCATACCGAGCGAGTTGTCCTCCTTCAGGATGACTGCGTCGCTGTCGGCGGGATCGTAGAACGACGGCCAACCGCAGTGGGATTCGAACTTCTCGGTGCTGCGGAACAGTTCGGCTCCGCAGGCGCGGCAGTTGTAGACGCCTTCGGTCTTGGTGTCGGTGTACTCGCCGACGAACGGCCGTTCGGTACCGGCCTGCCGCAGCACCGCGAACTCCTCGGGAGTGAGCTTCTCGCGCCACTCCGCATCGGTGTGCTGGACGGCGGGCACGGAATTGTTGTCGGTCGCTGAACTCATGCCACCACGCTAATACGATTCCGTTGCCCGTGCGGTTTTCGCAGCTCGGTCGCCGTTCGTGGTTGCCTCCGCGTCGATGCGACGATTCTCGGCCTCGATCCATTCGGGTTCGATTCCTCGATCCAGGCGGCCGTCGCTGCGTGCAGCGAAATACCGTCCGACGAGCACGCCGAAGATGACGATGATCAGCAAGCTCCACCCGAACGTCGTCCGCATGTAGTCGAACGCTCTGCCCGTGGTGTAGAAGCGACCGGACAGCCATCGGTCGTAGCTCATGAACCCGTAGATCGCGAGCCAAGCGGGCCAGTTCCTGAGCACCGAATTCTTCAGCACCACCGTCATCAGCAGCGGGAACAGCATCATGGAGTAGTACATCTGGCCCAGCGAGCCGAGCAGCCAGTGGGCCGTGAGGACCAGACCCGACGTCGTAGCGATAAAGAACAGACGATCTTCGCGGCAGTAGCGGTACAGGATCCACAGCGAGACGAGCACCATGACGCCGAGGACTCCGCGGAGGCCGAAGATCATCCACTCCGGCAGACCGTAGTAACGGCCGTTTCCGACGATGGCGCTGTTGAAGTAGTCGCGCGATTCGAGCAGGTACGGGACGGTGCGTCGAACGAAGTCCATCGGATCGACCGACAGCGGCCACGCGATCGCAGTGAACACCAGAGGTATCGCCGCCGCGGTGACGAACACCTTCCACTGCTTCGTCATCAACGGGATGATGAGCAGCGGCACCAGAATCGGTTTGACGACGATGGTGAGACCGATCGCGACACCGGCAGTCAAGTCCTTGCGCTTCAGCAGGAAGTAGACGAACGCGATCTCGCCGAGCAGGACGAACCCGTTGAAGTTCGTGAACACGAGGGTGTTCGTCACGGTTTCGCTGGCGAACGCCGCCAGGAGCAGCGCGGGGGCTGCAACCGAATTCAGGCCGTACCCGAAGATCCGCAGCAAGATGTAGAGCGCCGCGATGATCGCGATCGTGCTGGCGAGGATGAACAACCAGCGTGAGCGTTCCGGGTCGATGACGGCGATCGGAGACAGCAGCATCGTCGCACCCGGTGGGTACAGGTAGTGGGGATCGACGGAGTCGAAGTTCGCCGTGTACACGGGCTGCCGGTTCAGGAACGCCAACGCCGCCTTGTAGACGGGGTTGAAGTCGTCGGTGATGTCACCGTTGACCGCGCGCACGAGCACGCGGTTGAGCACCATCATGACGGCGAACGGCCACAGTGCGAACTTGATTACATCTGTGGTGGTCCGGCCGTTTCGAGGCTCGAGAAAGCTAAGTGACACGCGCAGAACGGTACCTTGACCGGCTGTCGTCGCTGTGTCGGACACCCCGAGCCCATGAGCTCAGGCGGGGCATGCGCTGCCGTCGGGCGGGAGTGCGGCGTCGAGCGCGTAGTTGCCGACCGCAGTCTGCGCACACACCGATCCGCCGACGACGGGGTGGCCCGCGCCTTGCCACGTCATCGACGCCGAACGCGCACCGGTGGAGGCGACGAGGCCCGTGACTCCGGCGAACCCGGCGTTGCCGACCATCGGATCGCCGGACCCGCTGAGCGACAGAACCGGAATGTCCAGCGAGGACGGCAGCGGGGCAGCCGGCGCAGTCGGCCACGACGAGCAGCTCAGCGCCGTCAGCGCCGCGTCCGTGCCGAAGACGGGGTAGCGCTCGGACCACGCGGCGCCTGCGTCTCGAACGACCTGCGGCGACGGCCATTGCCTGCCGTCGGTGCAGCGCGCGACGAACTGGCCGTCCGTGCCGTAGGCAGCGTGCGCGCGCGACGCCAGCAGTTGCAGCCGGCCGACGTCGCCGGATCGCGCGGCCGACAGGGTGTCGGACAGATCGAGCGCCCGGCGCGATGCGTCGCGCGCAGACGATGCGAGGGCGTACGCGATGCCGTCGAGCACTTCGTGCGACGACAGTGGCGCGAGGTCACCCGCAGCGGCGCGTCCGACGAGGTCGGCGACGGCGTCCTGCGGTGCGTCGCCGAGGGAGCACTGCAGAGCTCGGCATCGCAGCGCGAACGCGGCGAACGCCGCCTCACGTCCCTGCGTTTTCTGTTCCGCCAGCGTCATCTGGTCGACGCCGACACCGGTCGGCGAGTCGAGGACGAGCCGGGCAACGTGTTCCGGATACTGCGCGGCGTAGGCCAACGCCGTCGATGCGCCGTTACCGGTTCCGATGATGCCGAGGGTGTCGACGCCCCATGCCATCCGCAGCTGGTCCAGATCGTCGGCTGCGTAACTCGTCGCGAACGCCAGCTCCTGGGGCTGGAGAAGATCAGTGCACTCGATGGTCGCCTCGCGGCCGACGTCGACGGCACGGTCTGCCGCGTCACCCGAGCCCGCCGAGAACTGACCGAGGCCCTCGAGCGCCTCGCGGGTGTCGATCTTGATGCAATCCACCGCCGTGGACCGTCCGATGCCCCGTCTGTCGACCGCCACGATCGGATTGGCGCCCAACAGCGTTCCGCTCTGACCGGCCGCGATGTCGGCAAGCGTCGCCATCGACGAACGGTCGGCACCGGACGTCAGGACGAGGGGAGGCGCGTCGGCAGGCGTGCGGTCGAGTCGCGCCCGCATCACACCGACCGAGAACGAGCCGAACATCTGTCCCGACGCGTCCACCGGCGATTCGAAGTCGGCACAGTCCAGAACGAGACCAGGTGTGGCAGGCGTCAGGCCGTACGCGTCGAGCGTGCTCTGCGTGCAGTCCCTCCACGCCAGGTCGTCGACCGGCTTCTCGAGCTCGGGAACCTGCGGTTCGTCGTTCGCTTCCGACTGGTCGGGTTGCCCCGGCGAATTCTGCTCGACGGCCACATCCGGCCGCGAGGACGGGCCCGCCGCGCAGGCCGATCCGAAGAGCGCCACGGCCACACCGACGGCGAGTATCGATCGTTTCGGCGTCACGGCACCTCATTCTGCCCGGTCTCTGCATTTCGGGCCCGAACCCAACGCGTCAGCAGCGTGCCGTCGTCGTCGGCCAGCACGTGGGCGCGGTTCATGGCGCGCATGGACGCGTGTTCCGAGTGCGCGATGCGTCCCGCGGAGCCGGCGACGGCGACCGGGGAGACCGTCGAGCAGATCTCGTCGACGGCGTCGTCGTCGAGAAAAGTTCCGAACAGGCCCGGCCCCCCTTCGAGGAGAACCCGTCGCTCTCCGGCGCGTTCGAGCTCGGCAGTCACGGCTGCCGGGGTGACGTCACCGTCGTCGACGACGACGCGCGCGCCCGCTGCTTCGAGGCGTCGTCGAGCCTCGGGGGAGGACGACGACGCGGTCACGACGGTCGGGGAAACCTCGGTGTCCGTGAACAGCCGTGACTGCGGATCGAGCGACGCAGACGCCGTCACGACGACGATCCGCGGAACCGGCGACTGTCCGGCCGCGATCCGACGCTCGCGTTCGTCGTCGGCCAGGTGCACACCGCCGTAGTCCTCGGCGCGGACGGTGCCCGCACCGACCACCACGACATCGGCCAGCGCACGCAGTGCACCGAACACTCGTTTGTCCGACGGCGTGCCGAGACCGGCGGAGACTCCGTCGGCGCTGACCGCGCCGTCGACGCTCGACACGAAGTTGACGCGAACCCACGGCCTGGTCAGAGCGCCTGGGTACGCATATGCGCGACGAAGCTCGTCGTCGTCGAGCTCGGCACCGACCCGGGACGCGAGATCGTTGTCGGATGTGAAGTAGGTCGCAAAATCCAGTAGCCGCACAAAGTAGATGAGAACACGTCGATACGCTCAGTCAATGCCTGCACGTCTTGTCGACCGCAATCCTGTGGTGCCGTCCGATCAGCTGATCGCCCAGATGGTCCCGCCAGCCATGTTCGACGACGTCAGTTTCTCCTCGTACATTCCGGACCCGAACGAGCCGAGTCAGGCCGAAGCGGTCGCCAAGGCCGAGGCGTTCTCGCAGAAGGTCGCGAAGATTCGTGGCAAGGGCGGAAAGCGCGGACTCTTCGGCAAGAAGGCCCCTGCGACGGGTGCAGGCCTGTACCTCGACGGCGGCTTCGGTGTCGGAAAGACCCACCTTCTCGCATCGATCTTCCACAGCGTGCCCGAGCCCAAGGCGTTCGGCACGTTCGTCGAGCTGACTCACGTCGTCGGCGCTCTCGGCTTCAACAAGGCCCTCGAAGAGCTGTCGAGTCACAGCGTGTTGTGCATCGACGAGTTCGAGCTCGACGACCCGGGCGACACGATGCTCGTCTCCCGGCTTCTGACGGAGCTGTCCGCGCGCGGTGTCTCGATCGTCGCGACGTCGAACACGCTGCCGGGACAGCTCGGAGAGGGCCGCTTCGCGGCCGCCGATTTCCTCCGCGAGATCAAGAAGCTCGGTTCGATCTTCGAGACCATTCGCGTCGACGGTCCCGACTACCGCCACCGTGATCTGCCGCCTGCCCCCGAACCGACGTCGGAAGCCGAACTCGTCGAGCGCGCGGCACAGGTCGAGGGCGCGACGCTCGACGACTTCGACGAGCTTCTCGCGCATCTCAGCACGCTGCACCCGTCGCGGTACGGCAAATTGCTCGACGGCGTCAGCGCGGTGTTCCTGAAGAACGTGCACCCCGCTGCGGATCAGTCCATCGCTTTGCGGCTCGTCGTGCTCGCCGACCGGCTCTACGACGCCAGCATCCCGGTCACCTCGTCGGGCGCGAAGCTGGACGAGATCTTCACCGAGGAAATGCTGGCCGGTGGCTACCGGAAGAAGTACCTTCGCGCGACGTCGCGTCTGCTGGCACTGTCGCGCTTCGCTGCCGTCGGCTGAGGCCGCCGGTCAGAGGGCGCCGGTCAGAGGGCGCCGGTCAGAGGGCGCGTTCCATGACGTAATCGTCGTGCACCTCGGTGCCGACGGTGAACGTCTTGGTGCCGACGATCTCGAAGCCGTTCTTGGCGTAGAAGCGTTGCGCCCGCGTGTTCTCCTGGTTGACGCCGAGCCAGACTCCCGCACATCCGGTCGCCGACGCGTGCTCGAGGGCAGCCGTCATGAGTGCACGTGCCACCTGGCCACCATGGTGACCGGGAAGCACGTACAGCTTCGACAGTTCCATCGTGGGGGAGTGCGCGACGACCGCGGCAAGCGCTGGGTCGGCAGGGTCGCCGTGTACGAGCATGGCGTATCCGACGACCGAATCGTTCTCTCTCGCAGCGAGAATGGTGCGCCCAGGATCGCTGAGGTAGTCGCCGAAGCGTTCGTGTGACAGGACGTCGGCGACGAACGCATCGATCGATTCTCGCGTCGACCCGGGTGGGCACGCCAACGGGAACGTGACGGCCGCGACGTCGGCCAATTGCTCCGCTTCCCACAGACCGGCCACACCCACCGTCACGGTCACAGCCGGTCCACCGCTTCCTTGGCCTCACGCAACGTCAGGCCGGTGCGCGCACGCAGCAGCTTGATCGCCGCGATGGTTCTGCCTTCGGACTTGAGTGTGCGGAGTTTCGGAATGATGTCTTCCCACGCTCCGGTGTCGAGCCCCGTGGCGTGCGTGTACGTACCCGGCGTCGGAAGGGGTTCTCCTCGTCCCACCGAGTCGACGATGTCCTTCGCTTCCTTCAGGCCGGCGCCCGTTCGTTCTCGGAACAGTTTGACCGCGTTGATCTGTTTCTTCTCGCCGACGAGGCGGTAGATCTCGTTGCGCGCGTGGTCGTCCAGACCGGCCAGCATCATCTGCGTGGTCGTCGCAGAATTCTTGCCCGGTGCCTTACGAGCCAACAGCCATGCGGCGAGAACCGCAGTGTCGACGAGAACGAGTGCGACGATGAACCATCCCCAGGTGGGCATAGCCCTAAGTAGAACATTCGACTATGAGGGCGACGTCGTCCGGTCCCGCGTGTTCGGCGCGAAGAATTCCGACGCTGCCTCGAGAGTGCGTTCGGCCGTGTGATGCTTCGCTGCGGACAGATCGTGTCCTGCTCCGTCGATGTCGAGAAATTGCGTCGGCGCGGGGACGAGCGCGATCGCGTCCGACAGCTCTGCTGGGGTTCCGAACGGGTCCTTGGTGCCGGAGACGAACAGCGTGGGGACCGTCAGGTCGGGCAGATGGGCGGTCCGGGCCTTCTCCGGTTTCCCGGGCGGATGCAGGGGATAGGACAGCAGAACGAGGCCCTGGATCGCCCACGCGTGCTCGGCCGCGAGCATCGACATCTGGCGGCCACCGTAGGAGTGACCGGCGGCGATCAGCGGGCCGTCGACGTCGGCCAGCCTGTCTGTGGCTCGTCGAATGCTTGCTCGATCGTCGGCCGACTTCGACGGGTGTGGAGGGCCTTTCGGCTTGGTACGCCGGAACGCCATGTCGAAACGGAGAACGACGAATCCGGCCGACGACCACCGCGTGGCGATGTCGACCAACAGTGACGAGGCGCAGTTGCCGCCTGCTCCGTGCGTGAGCGCGAGCGCGCCGACCGGATCGCCACCGGGGGTGTGGAGAAAACCATGGACGTCGTCGTCGACGAGCTCGACACCCTCGGTCGGTTCACTCATCGGTGCCCGCGTCGACCTTCGGCTCGTCGGATGTGCCCGTGTTGTCCTCAACGATGTCGGCGAATGCTGTTCCCGAGACCATCCCGTCGGTCCCGGGGAGTACGACCGTGGGCCTTGCTCCTGGTTCGTATCGTTCGTCGAGTCCGGCGACCTGCTCCTCTGCCTGTCGCTTGGTTTCCTCGTCGACGGAGATGTCGCTTCCCGTCTGCTTGTCGTCGGCCACGATGGGCCTCCTTCCGTTCGGGGGGCTGCCCCTACAGCGTGCACTGCGCGCGGCTCGGCCACCACCGAAAAGCAGAAGAACCCCGGACACGGGGGTGTCCGGGGTTCTTCTGCGTGGTGCGCGATACTGGGATTGAACCAGTGACCTCTTCCGTGTCAGGGAAGCGCTCTCCCGCTGAGCTAATCGCGCGGGTTCTCGAAACTATAGCCGAACTGCACGAGTGCAGCCGACGACGAGCGGATGACGGGATTCGAACCCGCGACCCTCACCTTGGCAAGGTGATGCGCTACCACTGCGCTACATCCGCATGCGAAACCGTTTCGGTCTCTGACGAAAAGAACCCCGGCACTGAGATGTCGGGGTTCCTCTTCGTGGTGCGCGATACTGGGATTGAACCAGTGACCTCTTCCGTGTCAGGGAAGCGCTCTCCCGCTGAGCTAATCGCGCAAGCTTACGAGGTGGAGACGGGAATCGAACCCGTGTGCACGGCTTTGCAGGCCGTTGCCTCACCACTCGGCCACTCCACCATGGGCCAGGCGTTCTTTCGATTGCCCTGAACTACGAGAATGTTCCAGCCTCGAGCGGATGACGGGATTCGAACCCGCGACCCTCACCTTGGCAAGGTGATGCGCTACCACTGCGCTACATCCGCATTCGCTCCCCGGAGGCGGTTGCCCTCTCCGTGGTGCGGTGAAAACACTAGACCAACTTCTGGCGAACTCACAAATCGCCTCGTCAGCACAGCTGTGTGGCCTTCACGCCACGCACATAGGTATGAATGAGCGGGCGGGAATCCCGTGATGCACGCTCGTCCGTTCGGGGGTGAGGGGGCGTACGGAGGCGATTCGGGGAATGCGTGGGGCGCGTGTTACTGTTTTGCCTCGTTCGACGAGATCCCCTCGGTCCCGTGGCTCAGTGGAAGAGCGTCCGCTTCACACGCGGAAGGTCGCTGGTTCGATCCCAGCCGGGACCACAGAATCGAAGAAGCCCCGCACGTACTCGTGCGGGGCTTCTTCGTCGTCCGGGCTTTTGCGTCGTCCGGGCACTGTCGCCGGACGTCGGTAGCCTGTATCCGTGACCGCAGACGACGCCCGCACCGACAACCCTCCGCGCGACGACGCGCCGCGCGACGACAAGGGCGGTGTCTTCGACAAGGTCGCCGAACGGCGTCGTCGGTTCCGCAAGAAGATCGCGGCCAACCCGACCGTGGATTTCGCCTACCGCATCGCGGTCGGTGTCCTGGGTGTCGTCGTTCTCGCCCTCGGTATTCTCGCCATCCCGTATCCGGGTCCCGGTTGGCTGATCGTGTTCGCGGGCCTCGGCATCCTTGCGTCCGAGTTCACGTGGGCGCACCGCCTGCTGAAATTCGTCCGGAAGCACTACGACCGGTTCATGGAGTGGTTCTCGCGGCAGTCGCTCGTGGTCAAAGGGATAGGGGTGCTGTTCACGACCCTCGTCGTGCTGCTGACCCTGTGGCTGCTCGGCACGTTCTCGCTCGTCGGTGGATGGTTCGGCCTCGACTGGAACTGGCTGTCCAGTCCGCTGTAGCCACGCCGCGGACGTGTGGCGGTAAGTACCGGGTGTTCAGCCGATAGGCTGTCATCGGTCTCACCGGCCGCGAAGAACGAACGAGGAGCACATCGCTGTGAGTAGTCCCGGAAACGCCGTCTTGCCCGCACGCATCATGGTGCCGGCTGGAACGACCGCCGGAACGGCGCTCCGTGACACCGGGTTACCCAACAAGGGTCCCGACGCGATCGTCGTCGTTCGTGACGCGGACGGCAAGCTACGCGACCTCTCGTGGGCTCCCGACGTCGACGCCGAGGTCGACCCGGTACCGGCGAACACCGACGACGGACGCAACGTCATCCGGCATTCGGCGGCGCACGTTCTCGCGCAGGCCGTGCAGGAGCTGTTCCCCGACGCCAAGCTCGGAATCGGCCCGTTCATCAAGGACGGCTTCTACTACGACTTCGACGTGAAGGAACCCTTCACGCCCGAGGATCTGACCAAGCTCGAGAAGAAGATGAAGCAGATCGTCAAAGCGGGACAGCGCTTCTCGCGTCGCGTCTACGAGTCGATCGAGCAGGCACGCGAGGAACTGGCGAACGAGCCGTACAAGCTCGAACTGGTCGACGACAAGTCCGACATCGACGACCCCGAGATCATGGAGGTCGGCGGCGGTGAGCTGACGGCGTACGACAACCTCAATCCGCGCACCGGAGAACGCATCTGGGGCGACCTGTGCCGCGGACCCCACATTCCGACGACCAAGTACGTGCCCGCGTTCAAGCTGACGCGCAGTTCCGCAGCGTACTGGCGCGGTAACCAGGAGAATGCGGGCCTGCAGCGCATCTACGGCACCGCCTGGGAGTCGACCGAGGCACTCGATCACCACCTCGAGCTGCTCGCCGAAGCCGAGCGTCGCGACCACCGCAAGCTCGGCTCGGAACTCGACCTGTTCAGCTTCCCCGACGAGCTCGGATCCGGCCTTCCCGTGTTCCATCCCAAGGGCGGCGTGATCCGCAACGAGCTGGAGAACTACTCACGGCAGCGTCACATCGAGGAGGGGTACGAGTTCGTCAACACCCCGCACATCACCAAGGGGCACCTCTACGAGGTCTCCGGTCACCTCGACTGGTACCGCGACGGCATGTTCCCGGCGATGCACCTCGACGCCGAACTGGACGATGACGGCGCTGTCCGCAAGCCCGGCCAGGACTACTACCTGAAGCCGATGAACTGCCCGATGCACAACCTGATCTTCCGGTCGCGCGGTCGCTCCTACCGTGAACTGCCGCTCAGGCTGTTCGAGTTCGGCTCGGTCTACCGCTACGAGAAGTCGGGCGTCATCCACGGACTCACCCGTGTGCGCGGCATGACGCAGGACGACGCGCACATCTTCTGCACGCGCGAGCAGATGCGCGACGAGCTCACTCGCACATTGGAATTCGTGCTCGGGTTGCTGAAGGACTACGGCCTCGACGATTTCTACCTGGAGTTGTCGACCCGTAACCCCGAGAAGTCCGTCGGTAGCGACGAGGTGTGGGAGGAAGCGACGAACACCCTCGCCGAGGTGGCGGCCGCGTCGGGTCTGAACCTGGTTCCGGATCCGGGTGGCGCCGCGTTCTACGGTCCGAAGATCTCGGTCCAGGCGAAGGACGCGCTCGGACGCACCTGGCAGATGTCGACCATTCAATTGGACTTCAACCTGCCCGAACGCTTCGAGCTCGAATACACCGGTTCCGGCGGCGTCAAGGAACGCCCCGTGATGATTCACCGAGCACTGTTCGGGTCGATCGAGCGGTTCTTCGGTGTGCTGACCGAACACTACGCAGGTGCGTTCCCGGCATGGCTGTCACCGGTTCAGGTCGTCGGAATTCCGGTGGCCGAGGTACACCAGGACCACCTGTTCGCCGTCGTCGCCGAGTTGAAGAAGCGTGGAATTCGCGCCGAGGTCGACGCAAGCGACGATCGGATGCAGAAGAAGATCTTCAACCAGACGGCTCAGAAGGTCCCGTTCATGCTCCTGGCCGGTGAGCGCGACGTCGAAGCCGGTGCGGTCAGCTTCCGGTTCCGCGACGGTACCCAGGTGAACGGGGTTCCGACGGAACGCGCCGTCGAACTGATCTCCGACTGGATTGCCGCCCGTGACAACGCATCTCCGACGGCCGAGCTCTTTCTTCCCGACACTTCAGGAGTGAGCTGAACATGCCCGAACAGGACGCCACGATCGTCGACACCGGGGTGGGTGATCCGGATCGGTTGGAGCGGTTGTGGACGCCGCATCGGATGTCGTACATCACCGAAGCGCCGGAATCGAAGAATCACTCCAGCGAACCGTTCACCGACATCCCGAAGATGACGGACGAGGACGGGCTGGTCGTGGCGCGCGGCGAGCAGGTCTACGCGGTGCTGAATCTGTACCCGTACAACCCGGGCCACACGATGATCGTGCCGTACCGGCGCGTCGCCGCGCTCGAAGACCTGACCCGGGCCGAGAGCGACGAGTTGATGGCCTTCACGCAGCAGGCCATCCGCGTCATCAAGACGGTGTCGCGTCCGCACGGGTTCAACGTGGGTTTGAACCTGGGCGCCGCCGCGGGTGGTTCGCTCGCCGAACACCTGCATCAGCACATCGTCCCCAGGTGGGGCGGCGACGCGAACTTCATCACCGTCGTCGGCGGTGCGAAGGTCATGCCCCAACTACTTCGGGACACACGGGCATTGCTGGCGTCGGCCTGGGCCGAATGACTACGATTCTGCAGGGGGGTGCGTCGTGCTGAGTATCTTGGGTCGAGCGCCGGTGTCCAAAGTGACGGCGCCACTCGGACGTGCGCTCAATGCCACCGGCCTGACTCCCAACTCGGTGACTCTGATCGGAACGGTCGTCACCGTCGTCGCCGCCATCACGATGTTCCCGGCCGGGTACCTGTTCTGGGGCACCATGGTCATCACGCTGTTCGTGCTGTTCGACATGCTCGACGGGGCGATGGCCCGGGCGCGCGGTGGCGGCACGAAATACGGGGCAGTACTCGATGCCACCTGCGATCGCGTCGCCGACGGTGCGATCTTCGCCGGTCTCGCGTGGTGGGCCGTGTTCAGCGAGAACGACAAGGTTCTCTTCGTCGCGACACTGGTGTGCCTCGTGACGTCGCAGGTCATCTCCTATGCGAAGGCTCGCGCCGAGGCCAGCGGCCTGTCGGCGGACGGTGGCTGGATCGAACGTCCCGACCGCCTGGTGATCGTGCTCGTCGCAGCCGGTCTCACCGGCATCGGCAGGCACTTCGACATCCCCGGCCTGCAGAGTGTTCTCTACCCCGCGATGTGGGTGCTGGCAGCCCTCAGCGTCGTCACCGTGTTCCAGCGCGTGCTCGCCGTGCGCGGATCGGACGGTGCCCGCGACATCATCACGCCGCCGTCGAGTGACGCCACGGGAAAGACCGAATCGGCATGACGTTCGCCGAACGCGCCACCGATGCCGGGTACGCGGCAGGGTGGCGAGTAGTGCGTGCCCTGCCCCACGGCCTGGCGAGGAGGGCGTTCGACACGGGCGCCGACGTCGCGGCGTCGCGGCACGGGGGACCACAGCAACTCAGGCGCAATCTAGCCCGGGTCTTGGACGTCACCCCGGACGCGGTCCCCGACGATCTGATCCGGGCGAGCGTGCGGTCGTACGCACGGTACTGGCGTGAAGCGTTCCGGCTGCCCTCGATGGATCTCGACGCCCAGGCCGCCGTCATCGACGGGTGTGTGCAGGGACGAGAACACTTGGACGCGGCCCTCGCCGACGGCTCCGGGGCCGTTCTCGCGTTGCCGCACAGCGGGAACTGGGACATGGCAGGTATGTGGCTCGTGCGCTACTACGGTCGATTCTCGACGGTCGCGGAGCGGCTGAAACCGGAGTCGCTCTATCAGCGTTTCGTCGACTATCGCGAGAGCCTCGGTTTCGAGATCTTCCCGTTGAGCGGCGGCGAGACTCCGCCGTTCGCGGCGCTGTCGGATCGTCTGCGCGACAACAAGGTCGTGTGCCTGCTCAGTGAGCGCGATCTGGCCCGACACGGTGTTCCCGTCGAGTTCTTCGGTGAGCAGACGCGGATGGCCGCAGGCCCTGCGAAGCTCGCTATCGACACCGGTGCCCACCTGCTTCCCGTGCACTGCTGGTTCGACGGCGACGGCTGGGGCTTTTCGATCTCGCCGCGCATCGACGTCACGGCCGGGATCGACAGCGCCACACAGGCTCTCGCGGACGTGTTCGCGGCGAACATCGCCGCGCACCCGGAGGACTGGCACATGCTGCAGCCGCTGTGGCTGTCCGACCTGAGCCAGGCCAGGCGCGATCGAATCGAGGGCACGTGAAGATCGGAATGGTCTGCCCGTACTCGTTCGACGTTCCGGGCGGCGTCCAGGCCCACGTCGAACAGCTCGCCGACGTGTTCATCGAGCGTGGCCATCGCGTCAGCGTCCTCGCGCCCGCATCCGAGGAAACGACGCTGCCGGAGTTCGTCGTCTCCGCGGGCGAAGCGCTCGCGATTCCCTACAACGGATCCGTTGCACGGCTCCGTTTCGGACCCGTCACCTACGCGCGCATCAGGCGTTGGATCGCCGAGAACGACTTCGACGTCCTGCACATTCACGAACCGAACGCGCCGAGTCTGTCGATGTTGGCCCTCAAGGCCGCCGAAGGTCCGATCGTCGCCACCTTCCACACGTCGACGACGAAATCGTTGGTACTGAGCACCTTTCAAGGGGTGCTGCGGCCGTACCACGAGAAGATCAGCGGACGCATCGCTGTCTCCGAGCTGGCCCGCCGCTGGCAGGTCGAAGCGCTCGGAAGCGACGCCGTCGAAATCCCCAACGGCGTCGACGTGCAGGCGTTCGCCCGCGCCCCGATGCTCTCGGGTTACCCACGCGCAGGCCGAACCGTGCTTTTCCTCGGACGCTTCGACGAACCACGCAAGGGCATGGCGGTCCTGCTCGGCGCGTTACCGACGCTCGTCGAACACCACCCCGACCTCGAGATTCTGGTCGTCGGACGTGGAGACGAGGAGAAGCTGCGCCGCGACGCAGGCCCGCTTGCGCGGCACCTGACGTTCCTCGGACAGGTCGACGACGACGTCAAGGCGTCGGCGATGCGCAGCGCCGACGTGTACTGCGCCCCCAACCTCGGCGGCGAGAGTTTCGGCATCGTGCTGGTCGAGGCGATGGCGTCGGGAACCGCGGTGGTGGCGAGCGAACTCGACGCGTTCCGGCGGGTGTTGCGCGACGGGACCGCTGGGGTGCTCGTTCCGATCGACGACTCTGCAGCGTTGGCGACGGCGCTCGACTCGGTGCTGTCGTCCGACGCCACACGGCAAGCACTGGTCGACGCGGCCAGCGCGGTCGTCGTCGAGTACGACTGGCCGGTGGTCGCCGAACAGATCATGCGGGTGTACGAGACGGTGACCGTCGGAGGTCAGAAGGTCAGGGCGGCGAGCTGATGACGTTCTCGGCACTGACCATCCTGATTCTCGGGGCGATCGCGGCGGTGATTCTGGTCGTCGGGCTCTGGGCTTACGGGACGGCGAACCGGCTCGACCGACTGCACGTGCGCACCGATCTCGCGTGGCAGTCGCTCGACGCGGCGCTGGCGCGTCGAGCGGTCGTCGCGCGTGCGGTGTCGGCGGCGACGCGCGCTCGGCTCACCGAATCGAGGAAACTCGCGTCGCTCGCCGACGTCGCCGAACGGGCGGACCGCGTGCACCGTGAGGACGCCGAGAACGCGCTGTCCGTCGCGCTCGCCGCGGTCGATTCGACCGAACTTCCGCCGCAGCTCGTCGCCGAACTGGCCGACGCCGAAGCGCGCGTGTTGATCGCGAGGCGGTTCCACAACGACGCGGTGCGCGACACGCTGGCACTCCGCACGACCCGTCCGGTCCGCGTCCTGCATCTCGGTGGCACGGCGCCGTTGCCTGCCTACTTCGAGATCGTCGAGCGGTCTGCATCCGCGACGTACGGAACCGAGGGTCGAGCCGTGCAACGGACGTCGTCGCGTGTCGTTCTCGTCGACGAGCGCGGACGGGTGCTGCTGCTGCGCGGCCACGATCCGACCGTTCCCGACGTCTATTTCTGGTTCACGATCGGCGGCGCCGTCGAACCCGGCGAGAACCTGCGCGAGGCGGCGGCACGCGAGGTACTGGAAGAAACCGGGCTCGTCGCGGCGGCGGCGGATCTGAAGGGCCCGATGTGGCGACGCGTCGCCACGTTCCCGTTCAACGGGACGCTTCTGCGGTCCGAGGAATTGTTCTTCGCCTACCGCACGCAGGAGTTCGAGCCCGAGCACTCGGGGTTCACCGATCTGGAACGGCGCACGGTCACCGGACATCGGTGGTGCACCGAGGACGACATCCGGTCGCTGGCGGCGACGGGGGAGACCGTCTACCCGCAGGATCTCGCCGAACTGCTCGACGAGGTCAACATCGTGTTGGCGCGACGCGTCGAACCCGAGGTCCGCGCGATTCGCTGAGAACGACGGCGTCGAGAGGTCCAGAAAATCCCGATTGGCTATGGAATGCCGGTCCACTCCTGCCTACACTCGGTCGCGCCGTGAGCAGCAGTGCCGGCAACGCCATCGTTCCCATATCTACAGGAGTTCGTCGTGAGTACCCCCATCGTGCCAGTGAACAGCCACACCGACAGCGGCGACGGCGGCGTCGGAACGGCCAGGGTCAAGCGCGGTATGGCCGAGATGCTCAAGGGCGGCGTGATCATGGACGTCGTCACCGCCGAACAGGCCAAGATCGCCGAGGATGCAGGCGCCGTCGCGGTGATGGCACTCGAGCGCGTGCCCGCCGACATCCGTGCTCAGGGTGGCGTGTCGAGGATGAGCGACCCGGACATGATCGACAGCATCATCTCGTCCGTCTCGATCCCCGTCATGGCCAAGGCACGCATCGGTCACTTCGTCGAGGCGCAGATACTGCAGAGCCTCGGGGTCGACTACATCGACGAGTCCGAAGTCCTCACCCCGGCCGACTACGCCAACCACATCGACAAGTGGAAGTTCACCGTCCCGTTCGTGTGTGGAGCCACGAACCTCGGCGAGGCGCTGCGCCGGATCACCGAGGGCGCGGCCATGATTCGCTCCAAGGGCGAGGCGGGCACGGGTGACGTGTCGAACGCAACCACGCACATGCGGAAGATCCGTGACGAGATCCGACGACTCACGTCGCTGCCCGAGGACGAATTGTACGTGGCCGCAAAGGAATTGCAGGCGCCCTACGATCTCGTGGTCGAGGTCGCGAAGGCAGGCAAGCTGCCGGTGACGCTGTTCACCGCGGGCGGCATCGCCACGCCTGCCGACGCGGCGATGATGATGCAGCTCGGCGCCGAGGGTGTCTTCGTCGGATCGGGAATCTTCAAATCCGGCAACCCGCAGCAGCGCGCCGAGGCCATCGTCAAGGCCACCACGTTCCACGACGACCCCGATGTCCTCGCCAAGGTCTCGCGTGGTCTCGGCGAGGCGATGGTCGGCATCAACGTCGACGATCTGCCCGTCGGCCACCGTCTGGCCGAGCGCGGCTGGTGAACCGCATGTGAGTGCGAATGCGTGCTCCAGCACGCATTCGCACTCACGAGGGGATGATCGCAGGCCGGTCGGGATGGTCCCAGCGGACGAGGAAATCGGGCCGGTCGGTCACGTCCCGGTAGTACTCGGCCAGCGGTTCGAGAGTCCACTGTTCGGATTCACCGGTCCTCCTGCGAAGAGTCGCCGCGGACAGCGTCAGATGTACGACGACGGCAGCGGATACCCGTCCCAGCAGCATCGGTCCGGCGACGATCACCAGGTGGTCCGGGGCCGCGTCGACCAGCGTGGCGCGGGCCGAGCGGTCCGTCGCTTCGTCCCACAACCGGGGCAGGATTCGGCCACGACCGCCGGGCTGCAGCGGTGCGATCACCTCACGGTCGAGGGCGTCGAAGTCGAACCACGTGGTCCGGTAGGTGAGTTCGTCGGTCCGCGAGTACTCGAAGCGCAACGACGCGGGTCTGACGAAGTCGTGAAGGTCGATCACCGTCGCCGACCGTCCGTCGGACGCGGCGACATCACGGACGCGCGTGGCGAATTCGACCGGATCGGCCGCGTCCGCGCCGTCGATCGCGACGACGGCGCGACGTCCGCGCGGAGTTCGTTCGACGATCGTATGGGCGAGACGATCCGGAAAGATCGGTTGAACGGCAGGCACGTCGACCATCCTGCCTGTACGGCTGCTTGTTAGCCTTCTTCGGCAGCTAGAGAAAGGTGACCCATGGCCAGTATCGAGGACATTCTCGAACTAGAGCGCATCGAGAACGACATCTTTCGAGGCAGAACGTTCCCGAGTCTGCTCCAGCGCACCTTCGGTGGACAGGTCGCCGGTCAGGCGCTCGTGTCCGCGGTGAACACCGTCGAGGAGCAGTATCGGGTGCACTCGCTGCACGGTTACTTCATTCGACCGGGGAAGCCGACCGAACCCACGATCTACCTCGTGGATCGCATCCGCGACGGCCGGTCGTTCTGCACTCGGCGCGTCACCGGAATCCAGGACGGCAAGGCCATCTTCACGATGTCGGCGTCCTTCCATGTCGACGACGACGGCATCTCGCACCAGGACACGATGCCGCGTGCCGTCGACCCCGAATCTCTGCCCGATCCGCGTGAACTGCCCGACTACGACCACTCGTTCTACGCGGAGTGGAAGGAGTGGGACATCCGGCGTATCCCGGACGATCAGCAGGACAAGCATGCGAGTTTCGCGGCGCAGCAACGAGTGTGGTTCCGCTACCGCGATCGGTTGCCGGACAGCCAGGTGTTCCATGTCTGTGCACTGGCGTACATGTCGGACATGACGCTCATCGGCTCGGCGAAGGTGCCGCACCCGGACGTCGTCACGCAGACCGCGTCGCTCGATCACGCGCTGTGGTTCCTGCGCCCGTTCCGTGCCGACGAATGGTTGCTCTACGACCAGACGTCGCCGTCCGCGGATTTCGGTCGTGCTCTCGCGCAGGGCCGGATCTTCGATCGGCAGGGCCGAATGGTCGCGGCCGTCGTGCAGGAGGGGCTGATGCGGTTCGAACGTGACACGAGCAAGTCCGCCACAGACCCGTTCACGCCTCGATGACCGAGCCGACGATCGGCGTTCTGGCGCTGCAGGGCGACGTGCGCGAGCACCTCGTAGCGCTGGAAACCAGCGGAGCACACGGCATCACGGTGCGCAGGCCCGAGGAACTCGACGCGGTCGACGGTCTGATCGTCCCCGGCGGAGAGTCGACCACCATGAGCACGCTGCTCTCGGTGTTCGACCTGCTCGAACCACTCCGCGCCCGGTTGAAGGACGGCTTGCCCGCGTACGGGTCCTGCGCGGGCATGATCCTGCTGGCGAGCGAGATACTGGACACTCGGCCCGACGCACAGCATCTCGACGGCCTCGACATCACCGTTCGACGCAACGCGTTCGGTCGGCAGGTCGATTCCTTCGAAACCGACCTCGACGTCGTCGGCATCGACGGGGATCCCGTCCGCGCGGTCTTCATTCGCGCACCGTGGGTCGAACGCGTCGGCGCCGGCGTCGAGGTCCTCGCGACCGTCCCCGACGGCCCAGCCGAGGGGCGCGTCGTCGCGGTGCGTCAGGGAAGCGTCATGGCGACCAGCTTCCACCCCGAGGTCACCGGTGACCGCCGCGTGCACCGGCTGTTCGTGGACCTCGTCCTAGCGGCCTGATCGGGTTCGACCGCCATCGCGGCGTCGGACGCCCGAGGGCGCGCGTAAACTGTGCAGACACTTGTATGCAGTACGAAAGGGGCTCCATCGTATGAGCGGCCACTCCAAATGGGCCACCACCAAGCACAAGAAGGCTGTGATCGACGCCAAGCGCGGCAAGTCGTTCGCCAAGCTGATCAAGAACATCGAGGTGGCGGCCCGCACCGGTGGTGGAGACCCCTCGGGTAACCCGACGCTGTACGACGCCATTCAGAAGGCGAAGAAGACGTCGGTTCCCAACGACAACATCGAGCGGGCACGCAAGCGCGGTGCGGGCGAGGAAGCCGGTGGCGCCGACTGGCAGACCATCATGTACGAGGGCTACGGCCCCAACGGTGTCGCGGTGCTGATCGAGTGCCTCACCGACAACCGCAATCGCGCAGCCGGCGAGGTGCGTGTCGCGATGACGCGCAACGGCGGCAACATGGCCGACCCGGGTTCGGTGTCCTATCTGTTCTCCCGCAAGGGACTGGTCACCCTCGAGAAGAACGGTCAGTCCGAGGACGACGTCCTCATGGCCGTGCTCGACGCCGGTGCCGAGGAAGTCAACGACAACGGTGACACGTTCGAGATCGTCAGTGAGCCGACCGACCTCGTCGCAGTCCGTACCGCTCTGCAGGACGCGGGCATCGACTACGACTCCGCCGAGGCCAGCTTCCAGGCGTCGGTCAGCGTTCCGGTCGACGCGGACGGCGCACGCAAGGTGTTCAAGCTGATCGACGCACTCGAGGACAGCGACGACGTACAGAACGTGTACTCCAACGTCGACATCTCGGACGAGGTGCTGGCCGAACTCGACGTCGACTAGGTCGGCGCACCGGGCGGGTGTCGCACACGCCCGCCCGGGCGTCCCTCCGCTACGCTATCGAACAACAGTTCGTAGGCGGAAGGTGTGCCAGAGTGCGTGTGATGGGCGTCGATCCCGGCTTGACCCGCTGCGGGTTGAGTTTGATCGAAGGCGGTACCGGGAGGAGCGTCACCGCGCTCGACGTCGACGTCGTCCGTACTCCCGCGGACATGGAACTCTCCCAGCGTCTACTCCGTATTTCCGAGGCAGCCGAGTACTGGCTCGACACCCACAAGCCCTCCGTGGTCGCGATCGAACGTGTCTTCGCGCAGCACAACGTGCGGACGGCGATGGGTACGGCTCAGGCCGGGGGTGTCATCGCCCTCGCAGCCGCCAGGCGCGGCATCGACGTCTGCTTCCACACGCCCAGTGAGGTCAAGGCAGCCGTCACCGGTAACGGAAGTGCCGACAAGGCGCAGGTCACCGCGATGGTGATGCGTATTCTCGGCCTGCAGGTCGCACCGACGCCCGCGGACGCCGCGGATGCTCTCGCGCTCGGGATCTGTCATTGTTGGCGGGCTCCGATGATCGCCCGAATGGCACAGGCCGAGAAGATGGCGGCGGAGCAGAAGCGCAAGTACGAAGCGAGGCTCGCCGAGGAGCGCAAGGCACGTGCGGCACGCAAGTCCGCAGCCGAGCGTGAGGTGGCACGAAAGGCAGGTGCGCGGTGATCGCGTCGATACGCGGCGAAGTCCTCGAGATCGCCCTCGATCACGCCGTGTTGGAAGCGTCGGGCGTCGGATACCGCGTCAACGCGACGCCCGCGACTCTCGGAACGTTGAGCCGCGGCGCCGAGTCGAGGTTGCTGACCACGATGATCGTCCGCGAGGACTCGATGACCCTGTACGGCTTCTCGGACAACGAGACGCGTGACCTCTTCTCGCTGCTGTTGACGGTGTCCGGCGTCGGGCCGCGCATCGCGATGGCGACGTTGGCGGTCCTCGACCCGCATGCGCTGCGTACGGCACTCGCGGACAGCAATGTGACGGCGTTGACGCGTGTGCCCGGGATCGGCAAGCGCGGCGCCGAACGCATGATCGTCGAGCTGCGCGACAAGGTCGACGCGATCGTCGGATCGTCGGGTGTTCCGTTGCCGTCCGGCAGCGCCGCCGGTTCACCGGTACGTGATCAGATCGTCGAAGCGCTCACGGGACTCGGCTTCGCCGTCAAACAGGCCGAGGACGCCACCGATTCGGTCCTCGCGGCGCAGCCCGACGCGTCGACATCGGCCGCGCTGCGGTCGGCTCTGGCCTACCTGAGCAAGAGCAAATGACCGACGAGTCCGACATCGACGAGTCGCAGGTGACCGCCCAGGCCACCCCGGACGATCTCGACATCGAAACGAGCCTGCGACCGAAGTCGCTGACGGATTTCATCGGCCAACCCCGTGTGCGGGAGCAGCTGCAACTGGTGCTGTCCGGTGCCAAGCTCCGCGGTGGCACTCCGGACCACATTCTGATGTCGGGACCTCCCGGTCTCGGCAAGACCTCGATGGCGATGATCATCGCTCAAGAACTCGGTACGTCCCTGCGCTTGACGTCGGGGCCCGCGCTCGAACGGGCGGGCGATCTCGCCGCCATGCTCAGCAACCTCGTCGAGGGTGACGTTCTGTTCATCGACGAGATCCACCGCATCGCTCGACCTGCCGAGGAAATGCTGTATCTCGCGATGGAGGACTTTCGGGTCGACGTCGTGGTCGGCAAAGGTCCCGGCGCCACGTCCATACCCCTCGAAGTCGCGCCGTTCACCCTCGTCGGCGCCACCACCAGGTCCGGCGCATTGACCGGCCCGCTCCGAGACCGGTTCGGCTTCGTCGCTCACATGGATTTCTACGAGCCGGAGGAACTCGAGCGCATTCTGCTCCGGTCGGCCGGAATCCTGGGTGTCCCGATCGACAAGGGCGGGTGCGCCGAGATCGCGGGACGGTCCAGGGGCACGCCTCGTATCGCCAACCGTCTGCTCCGACGTGTCCGCGACTACGCCGACGTGCGCGGCGACGGCACCGTGACGAAGGACACCGCGAAAGCGGCGCTCGTGGTCTACGACGTCGACGACCTGGGCCTCGACCGACTCGACCGGGCCGTCCTCAGCGCGCTGATCCGCAGCTTCGGGGGAGGGCCGGTGGGCGTGTCGACGCTGGCAGTGGCGGTCGGCGAAGAACCTGCGACGGTCGAGGAAGTGTGCGAGCCGTTCCTGGTCCGAGCCGGAATGATCGCGCGCACCCCGCGCGGACGCGTCGCCACGGCAGCCGCGTGGGAGCACCTGGGTCTCGTGCCTCCTCCGGATCTCGCCATCGGCGGTATCACGGTTCGGGCGAGCGAGCCTCAACAGGGCCTATTCGAATAATCTGCTGATAATCGGTGGGAGCCGAGCAGTGGACGACCCCGGTAATGGCACACTGGGGGCCATGCACGGACTCCGCTGCGGAGTTCGAGCGTGCGCACCGCACGTACCGATGACTTTCCGAACACCCCGTACTACGAAACTTCGAGGACTGACGTAAAGATGGAACTGCTCTTCCCGCTCCTGATCGTGGCCCTGCTCGTACCGATGTTCCTGAACGTCCGCAAGCAGAAGAAAATCATGGCCGACACGCAGGCGCTGCAGGATTCGCTGAAGATCGGCGACGAGGTCGTCACCACCGCCGGGCTGTACGCACGTGTCGTGCTCGTCGAGGACGACACCGTCGACCTCGAAATCGCCGACGGCATCGTCACCACGTGGTCGCGCGCCGTCGTCCGCGAAGTTCTTCCCGCCGACACCGAGGGCGACGAGGAATTCTCCGCGCCCGACGACCTGTCCGGCATCGGTGACTCCACTCCGTCGCTCGAGAAGCCGGCACCCCAGGCTCCCGCAGACGAAACCACCTCGCAGACCACACGTCGCCTCGACAAGGAGTGACCTCGGCCCAGCACCGTCGCCGCTGTCGGACCTGATCCGGCAGCGGTTTCGCGTGCCGGGGAACGCGTCCCCCTCGTCCAACCCAGCATGCCGTCCGAAAGCCCAGAGGAGAATCACACACCGTGGCACCTTCCAGCGGATCGGTGCATCCAGGTCGCTATCTAGCCGTGTTCGCGGTTCTGATGGCTGCCGTGTATGCACTGGTCTTCTTCACCGGAGACAAGTCGCCGAGTCCCAAACTGGGCATCGACCTGCAGGGCGGCACGCGCGTCACCTTGACCGCACGAACCCCTGACGGCAGCGCGCCGAGCCAGGACAGCTTGAAGCAGGCTCAGCAGATCATCGAGACGCGCGTCAACGGTCTCGGCGTCTCGGGGTCCGAGGTCGTCATCGACGGCGACAACCTGGTCATCACGGTTCCCGGCGACGACAGCTCGCAGGCTCGATCGCTCGGACAGACGGCACGTCTGTTCATTCGGCCCGTCCAGAGCGCCTTGCAGCCGTCGGCCGGCGCGCAGGCGCCTGCGACCGAAACGCCGGCTCCGGCCGCGCCGACGACCGAGGCACCGGCACCTGCAGGCGATTCGGTCCCGCAGGGACGCCCGTTCCCGGCACAGGACCCGAGCGCAGTCGACCCGACTCCCTCTCCCGAAGCCCCCGCTGTGGACACCACTTCGTCCGAGGAGCCCGCGACCGAAGGCACCGAGAGCGAGCAGGCTGCCGCACAGATCGCCGAGGCCAAAGCCTCGCGGCAGAGCGAAGACCCTCAGGTTCAGCAGACTGCGGCCGCGACGATCGACTGCAACGCGCCCGACCCGCTGCAGGGTAACGACGACCCGGCGCTGCCCCTCGTCGCGTGCTCCACGGACGGTACCGCGGTCTACATCCTCGGCCCGAGCATCATCGACGGACAGCAGATCGCCGATGCGACGTCGGGTTTCAACACCCAGCAGTCGCGTCACGAGGTCAGTCTGAGTTTCGACTCCGAAGGAAGCACCACGTGGGCACAGTTCACCGGTGCCAACATCGGTAGTCAGGCCGCGTTCACGCTCGACTCCAAGGTCGTCAGCGCCCCGCAGATCCAGGGCGCGACCCCCGCCGGCAGCGCGACGTCGATCACGGGGCAGTTCACCGCCCAGTCCGCGGCCGAGTTGGCGAACACCCTGAAGTACGGATCGCTGCCGCTGTCGTTCGCGTCGTCGGAAGCCGAAACGGTGTCCGCGACTCTCGGACTTGCATCGCTCGAGGCGGGCCTCATCGCGGGCGCGATCGGTCTGGCCCTCGTGCTGGTGTACTGCCTGATCTACTATCGGGCGCTCGGACTGCTGACCGCGTTGTCACTGGTCCTGGCCGGGTTGATGGTCTACGGCATCCTGGTACTGCTCGGTCGGTGGATCAACTTCACCCTCGACCTGGCAGGTATCGCCGGTCTGATCATCGGCATCGGTATGACCGCCGACTCGTTCGTGGTGTTCTTCGAACGCATCAAGGACGAGATTCGCGAGGGACGCAGCTTCCGGTCCGCCGTTCCGCGAGGATGGGCCCGCGCCCGCAAGACGATCCTGTCCGGTAACGCGGTCAGCTTCATCGCCGCCGCTGTGCTGTACGTGCTCGCTGTCGGCCAGGTGCGTGGATTCGCGTTCACACTCGGCTTGACGACGATCCTCGACGTCGTCGTCGTCGTTCTCGTCACGTGGCCGCTCGTCTACCTGGCGTCCAAGTCCACGTTCTGGTCCAAGCCCGGGGTCAACGGCCTCGGCGCCGTCGCCGAGATCGCGCAGGAACGCAAACGTGCGGCCGCGCGACCGAAGCCCGACACTGCGGCCGCCGCGCCGACCAAGGGGGCATGACATGTCCGATTCTCCCCGCAGCGACGTCGAGGGTTCGACGCTCGTGAAGGACGCCGACGTCGCACAGGACGCTCAGCCGCATCATGGTTGGCTGAATCGCCTCTACACCGGTACCGGTGCATTCGAGGTCGTCGGACGTCGGCGCTTCTACTACCTGCTGACCGGTGCGATCGTCCTGATCTGCCTGCTGAGCATGGTCTTCCGCGGCTTCACGCTCGGCATCGACTTCGAGGGTGGAACGAGGATCCAGCTCCCGGCCGCCGACAATGTCAGCACCGAACAGGTCGAGACCGTCTTCTCCGACACGCTCGGATTCGAGCCGGTGTCCGTGCAGACCGTCGGTTCCGGTGCCGCGGCCACCGTGCAGGTGCGGTCCGAGGCCCTCGACGCAGGCCAGGTCGACAGCGTGAAGACTGCCTTGTTCGACGCGTTCCAGCCCGTCGACGGCAGCGGAACCGCCACGCCGAACGCGATCAGCGTGTCCGACGTCAGTGAGACGTGGGGTGGTCAGATCACGCAGAAGGCGTTGATCGCGCTCGTGGTGTTCCTGGTGATCGTCAGTATCTACATCTCGATACGCTACGAACGGGACATGGCGTTGGCGGCGCTCGCCGCGCTCGGGTTCGACCTGTTGGTCACAGCCGGTGTCTACTCGCTCGTCGGATTCGAGGTGACGCCGGCGACGGTCATCGGTCTGCTCACGATCCTCGGTTTCTCGCTCTACGACTCCGTCGTCGTGTTCGACAAGGTCGAGGAGAACACTCGCGGCATCCTGCACCTGAACCGCAAGACCTACGCCGAACAGGCCAACCTGGCTGTCAACCAGACGTTGATGAGGTCGATCAACACGACCGTCATCGGTGTGCTTCCGGTGCTGGCGTTGATGATCGTGGCGGTGTGGCTGCTCGGCGTCGGAACGCTGAAGGACCTGGCCCTCGTCCAGCTCGTCGGCATGATCGTCGGCGCGTACTCGTCGATCTTCTTCGCGACGCCGCTGCTCGTCACGCTCAAGGAGAAGTGGGGTCCGGTCGCAGCGCACACCAGGAAGGTGTTGGCCAAGCGCGCCGAGGCGGCCCAGCGCGGCGGGGGAGCCACGCCTGCCGTCGCCGTCGCGTCCAAGGCTCCCGCGTCGGTGACTCCGACGCCCGGTTCGCGGCCGACCGGAAAGCGGAACAAGAAGAGGCGTTGATGCACGCACGGATCGGGGTAGTGCGCACGACGACGGCAGCGGTGGCTGCCGTCGTCACGGCATCGGTCGTAGCGGGCTGTTCGGCAGCCGAGGACCAGGTTCCGTCCATCGGGTACGCGCTCGACAACGTCGTCTCGACGTACAACGCGAACACCGTCGACGGCGCGGCATCGGGTGCGCGACAAGCGTTCCCGCGGGTGCAGACCGGGTTCAGCTATCTGGGGCCGGAGGGAGAAGCGCTGGCGGACAACGACATCGGCAGTGCGGCCGTCGTGCCCGGCGACGTGCTGACGGTGCGGTACGTGATCGCGCCACAGGCCGTGTACTCCGACGGGGTTCCGATGACGTGCGACGATCTCGTGCTGACATGGGCTGCCAACAGCGGCCGCTTCGTGGCGGGCGAGAACGATCTGCCACTGTTCGACGCGGCGTCGACGGCCGGGTACAAGGACATCGATCAGGTCGCCTGCAGCGCGGGAGCCAAGGAAGCCACGGTCACGTTCCGGGCCGGGCGCTCGTACTCGGACTGGCGAAATCTGTTCGGCGCCACCGACATTCTCCCCGCCCATGTCGCAGCCCGGGTGGCAGGCGTTCCCGACGTCGTCGCGCCGATCGCGTCGGACGACCTCGACGTCGTCGGCCGCATCGCCGAATTCTGGAACACCGGGTGGAATCTGACGCCCGGCTCGGTCGACACGTCGTTGCTGCCGTCGAACGGTCCGTATCGGGTCGATTCCTACACCGCGGACGGCGGTCTCGTACTCGTCGCCAACGACAAGTGGTGGGGCATCGCCCCGTCCACCGATCGAATAGTCGTGTGGCCCAAGGGAACCGACATTCAGTCTCGTGCCGGTGACGGCGAACTGGAAGTCATCGACCACGGGGCGGGTAACGACGTCCCGGCGGACGGGTTCGCACGTACCGACTATCCGTCCACCGGCATCGAGCAACTGACGTTCGCGACGAGCGGTGCACTCGCCCCGTCGGCTGCGCGTCGTGCGATCGCGCTGTGCACGCCGCGACAGTCCTTGTTCGACAGCTACGGTCACCCCGGTTTCGACGAGACGACCGGTGTCGGGTCGGGCGTCGTCGATTCGCGTCTCGTTCGCGTCGACGATCTGCTGTACGCGCCGGTGGCGGCGACGGCGGCGAACCGGTTCCGTCAGCCCGACATCGCCACGGCGACGGCCGAACTCGCCGGTGCAGGCATCGACGGCCTCACCGTCCGTATCGGATACCTCGCGCCGGATTCGCGTCGCGCCCAGATCGTCGCGGACATCGCGGCCGCGTGCGCACCGGCCGGAATCACGGTGCAGGACGCGGGTTCACCGCAGTTCTCGCCGACGGCACTCCGAACGGGCGAGGTGGACGCGATTCTCGGTTCCACGGCGTCGGCGTCCGGTGCCGCGGGTTCGGTGTCCGACGCGACTGCCCACGACAGTCTGCACAGCGGTGCGGGCAGCAACGTCGGCGGCTACGCGAACGGTCGTATCGACGCGATCGTCGACCAACTGTCCGTGGAAACCTCGGATGCCTCGCGTCTCGCGCTGTCGACCGAGGGCGAGAACATTCTGTGGAACGACATGCCGTCGTTGCCACTGTTCTCGGCCCCGCGAACCGCGGCCGTGGCCGACGGTATGGGCAACGTCGTCGTCGATCCGACGGCCGCGGGTATCGGCTGGAACATGGACAGGTGGATACTTCTTCGGTGAGTAGACACAGCGACCCGTCCGTGACGACCGAGAGCACGGCGTCGAAGAACATCGACCGACTCGTACGGTGGGCGGACGACTTCCCGACCGCGGGTGTGCGTTTCGCCGATCTGACCCCGGTGTTCGCCGACGCCGTCGGTCTTTCATCCGTCATCGACGAGCTGGCCGTCGCGGGCGAGGGCACCGATCTCGTCGCCGGTATCGACGCCCGCGGATTCCTGCTCGGGGCAGGCGTGGCGTTGGCACTCGGTTCGGGAGTTCTGGCCATGCGCAAAGCGGGCAAGCTTCCTCCGCCGGTGGTGTCCCAGCGATACGAACTCGAATACGGCGCAGCCGAACTGGAGATCCCCGAGGCGATTGATGTCTCGGGCCGCCGTGTTCTCGTCGTCGACGACGTGCTGGCCACCGGTGGCACCATCGCCGCGGCCGCGGAGCTGCTGCGAGGGCGCGGCGCCGAGATCGTCGGTGCCGCCGTCGTCCTCGAGATCGCTGCGCTCGGTGGACGTTCGCGATGCGAGGGGTACCCGGTCACCTGCCTGAAGCAGGTGTGAGGACTAAAGTTGTCCCATACTGCGTTCCAAGCGGGAGCGACACGACGCAGACAGCGCGGCAGGAGGCGATCACATGACCCGTTCCGTCGACCGATCCGTGCCAGAACGATCCAGGCCGGAGACCGAGCAGAACGACGCGGGGGAGCAGCAGGCCACGCCGTCTCGGGCGGCAACCGGTAGAACCACGCCCGCGGTGCCGACGTCGGCGTCGAGACGAGTCCGCGCGCGACTGGCGCGTCGTATCACGGCCGGACGCAGCACGGCGGTCAAGCCGGTGCTAGAGCCGCTGGTGTCCATGCACCGGGAGTTGTACCCGAAAGCCGATCTCGCGCTGCTGCAGCGGGCGTACGACGTCGCCGACGAACGGCATGCGACGCAGATGCGCAAGTCGGGCGATCCGTACATCACCCATCCGCTCGCCGTCGCGAACATTCTCGCCGAGCTGGGCATGGACACGACGACGCTCGTCGCCGCGCTGCTGCACGACACCGTCGAGGACACCGGGTATTCGCTGACTCAGCTGACCGACGAGTTCGGCGAAGAGGTCGCGCACCTGGTCGACGGCGTCACCAAGCTGGACAAGGTCGTTCTCGGGTCCGCGGCCGAGGGCGAAACCATCCGCAAGATGATCATCGCCATGGCCCGCGACCCGCGTGTGCTCGTCATCAAGGTCGCCGACCGGTTGCACAACATGCGCACGATGCGGTTCCTGCCGCCGGAGAAGCAGGCGCGCAAGGCCAAGGAGACGCTGGAGGTCATCGCGCCGCTCGCGCATCGCCTCGGCATGGCGACGGTCAAGTGGGAACTCGAGGACCTCGCGTTCGCGATCCTGCACCCCAAGAAGTACGACGAGATCGTCCGCCTGGTCGCAGATCGGGCGCCGTCGAGGGACACCTACCTCGAGAAGGTGCGTGCCGAGATCAACGCGTCGCTGTCCGCGTCGCGCATCAGTGCCGCGGTCGAGGGGCGTCCCAAGCACTACTGGTCGATCTACCAGAAGATGATCGTCAAGGGGCGCGACTTCGACGACATCCACGATCTCGTCGGCGTTCGCATCCTGTGCGACGAAATTCGCGACTGTTACGCCGCGGTCGGCGTCGTGCACTCGCTGTGGCAGCCGATGGCAGGCCGGTTCAAGGACTACATCGCGCAGCCGCGGTACGGGGTCTACCAGTCGTTGCACACCACCGTCGTCGGTCCGGAGGGCAAGCCGCTCGAAGTGCAGATTCGCACCCGCGACATGCACAGGACGGCCGAGTTCGGCATCGCCGCGCATTGGCGCTACAAGGAGACACGCGGCAAGCACGGCAGCGACAACGCCGAGGTCGACGACATGGCGTGGATGCGTCAGTTGCTCGACTGGCAGCGTGAAGCCGCCGACCCGGGCGAGTTCCTCGAATCACTGCGCTACGACCTCGCGGTCAAGGAAATCTTCGTCTTCACGCCGAAGGGCGACGTCGTGACGCTGCCCGCCGGGTCCTGTCCGGTGGACTTCGCGTACGCCGTGCACACCGAGGTCGGGCACCGCTGTATCGGCGCCCGCGTCAACGGCAGACTCGTCGCCTTGGAACGCACGCTCGACAACGGTGAGGTCGTCGAGGTCTTCACGTCGAAGGCCGTCAACGCCGGGCCGAGCCGTGACTGGCAGGGGTTCGTCGTCTCGCCGCGCGCGAAGACGAAGATCCGCCAGTGGTTCGCGAAGGAGCGCCGCGAGGAAGCACTCGAAGCAGGCAAGGATGCGATCGCCAAGGAGGTCCGCCGCGGCGGTCTTCCGTTGCAGCGGTTGATGAATGCCGAGTCGATGTCGACCATCGCTCACGAACTGCGCTACGTCGACGTGTCGGCGTTGTACACGGCTGTCGGCGAGAGCCACGTGTCCGCGCAACACGTCGTCCAGCGGCTCGTCGCGCACCTGGGCGGGGTCGGTGACGTCGAGGAGCAGTTGGCCGAGAGGGCAACGCCGTCGACCATTCCGACGCGGCCGCGTCACGTCGGCGATGCGGGCGTGCTCGTGTCCGGTACCGAGGGCGTCGTCGCCAAACTCGCCAAGTGCTGCACCCCGGTCCCGGGTGACGAGATTCTCGGCTTCGTGACGCGAGGAGGTTCGGTGAGTGTGCACCGGACCGACTGCACCAACGCGAAGTCGCTCGGTGAGCAGTCGGAACGATTCATCGACGTGCAGTGGGCTCCGTCGGCGTCGTCGGTGTTCCTGGTGGCGATTCAGATCGAGGCGCTCGACCGGCATCGGCTTCTGTCCGACGTGACGAAGGCGTTGGCGGACGAGAAGGTCAACATCCTGTCGGCGTCGGTGGCGACGTCGGGCGATCGCGTCGCGATCAGCAAGTTCACGTTCGAAATGGGCGACCCGAAGCACCTGGGCCACGTGTTGAACGTCGTACGCAACGTCGAAGGCGTCTACGACGTCTACCGGCTCACGTCGGCGGCGTAAGGCGGCTTTGCCGCCCGTGAGTGCGAATGTACAGCCCGCTGTACATTCGCACTCACGTGGCGCTACTGCGCGACTACCGTCTCGAGCGTGACCTCGGCGTTCGGCGCACCGTCTCCGCCGGGGGTCGCGACGCCCGCGGCTGCGACCTTGTCGAGCGTGGCGAGTCCTTCCTCGGAGATCGTGCCGAACACGGTGTACTGCGGCGGCAACACGGAATCCGCGTAGACGAGGAAGAACTGGCTTCCGTTCGTGTCGGGACCGGCGTTCGCCATCGCGACGGTGCCACGCGGGTACACGACCGGCTGCGACGACGCGGGATCTCCGACGGGATATGCCGTGGTCGGGTATTCGTTCGCGAACTCGTAGCCCGGGCCGCGGTTGCCCTGCCCGGACGGGTCACCGCACTGCAGGACTTCGAGTCCCGGCGTCGTGGTCAGCCGGTGGCAGGTCGTGTCGTCGAAGTAGCTCTGCGTCGCCAGACTGGTGAAACTGTTGACGGTGCACGGAGCTTCGCCGCGGTCGAGAACCAGCTGAATCGGGCCTTGGCTCGTCGTGATCGCGACGTCGACGGTGCCTTGCGTCGACACCCCGTCGGTCGCCGGTGGGGTGTTGTCCTTGATGGCGGGCGTCGCCTCCGGGTAGTCGCACGTCGTCGTCGACGCCTCGGGTGACGGAACAGCGGGCAGAGAACCGAACCGGCTGAGGTCGAGCTGCTGCTGCTCCGTCGTCGGCGCGGCCGAGGTGGTCGAGCCGGCCGAGCCGGACGTCGTCGACGACGCGGTGCCGGAACCGTCGGACGAGCAGCCGGCCACGAGAAGGGCGACGGCGGCTGCGCCGGCGAGGACTGCGGGTGAGGTACGGCGCATCACAGGTCACTCACCATCGACGTGATGTCCACGGGCTGCGCGGGCTTGCCGTCCTGGGCGCCGCCTTCCACGCCTGCGGCTGCGATCTTGTCCAACGTCTGCAGTCCCGTCTCGTCGATGGTGCCGAACACTGTGTACGCGGGAGGAAGCGTCGAGTCGCCGTACACGAGGAAGAACTGGCTGCCGTTGGTGCCGGGTCCGGCATTGGCCATCGCGATGGTGCCACGGGGGTACGTGATCGGTTCGTCGGCTGCCGGGTCACCCTCGGCGAACTGGTCGGCGGGGAATTCGTCGGCGAATTCGTATCCGGGGCCGCCCATTCCGGTACCGGCCGGGTCACCGCACTGGAGCACGCTCAGCGAGGCGCTCGTCGTCAGTCGGTGGCACGAGGTGCCGTCGAAGTAGCCCTGATTGGCCAGGGAGACGAAGCTGTTCACGGTGCACGGGGACTGGGGGTTGTTCAGGGTCAGGCCGATGTTGCCCTGCGACGTCGCCATGCTGTAGCTCAGCGGTTCGTCCGACGTCGGAACGCCGTCGGTGCGCGGGGGAGTGTTCTCCTTCGCCGCGGGCTGTGCCGACGCAGGGTAGGCGCAGGTCACGGTGTCGGCCAACGGCTCGGACCGGCCGTCGGCGATGAGCGTGTCCGAGGAGGGCGTGGCGGACGCGGTGGTCTCCGACTCGTCGTCGCCGCCTCGGGTCAACGCGAACACCACGGCGACCGCTCCGACCACAACGACGACGCCCAGTACGGATCCTGCGATCGTCAGCTGCTTGCGCTTCTTCGCACGCTCGGCACGGCGTTCGAGCTGCCGCTCGAGTTTCCTTTTCGCCGCCTCACGCCGCTGCTCGTTGCTGGGCACTTCGGTATCCTCCTGCTCGTCCAGGGCCGAAACCGGCCGTGAGTGAGTGTGCCATTACTTCCTGAGAAGTGACTGACGGGCATCACAGGCGCACAGTGCCGGAGTGGAGCCTGCAGGAACGACCGGATTACTGTGGACGAACTACCTGGCCGCAACCCTTAGGAGCTAGTGCTGTGCTCGTCACCGGATTCCCGGCGGGGATGTTCCAGACCAACTGCTACATCCTCGCGCAGGACGATGCGACCGAATGTGTCGTCGTCGATCCCGGACAGGATGCTGCGGAACCGTTGATCGAGTTCTTGAACTCGTCGTCCATGACGCCGGTCGCGGTGCTGTTGACACACGGTCATCTCGATCACACGTGGTCGGTCGCACCGGTGTGCGCCAAGTTCGGTATCCCGGCCTACATCCACGACGACGACCGCTACATGCTCTCCGATCCGCTGCGCGGGACAGGTCCGACGCTCGCCGCGCTGTTGGGAGACGCGGAGTTCCACGAGCCCGAGACGGTCGAGAATCTGGTCGGAGGTTCCACACTCGAGCTCGCGGGCATCACGTTCGAGGTTCTGCACACGCCGGGGCACACGCAGGGATCGGTTGTCTTCACGACCGACGTCGACACCCCGGACGGCACGGCAACGATCGCGTTGACGGGCGACACGTTGTTCGCGGGTTCGATCGGGCGCACCGACCTACCCGGCGGCAACCACGAGCAACTGCTGGCCTCGATCGCGACCACACTGTTGCCGCTGGCCGACGAGACGGTGATCCTGCCCGGCCATGGCGGCCAGAGCACGATCGGCCAGGAACGGGCGTCGAACCCTTTCCTCGTTGGACTGTCCGGCCCCGAACAAGGAACACTGTGACCGTGAGCAAGCCGTCTACGTTCTCTGCGCCCAAGGGCATTCCCGACTACGTTCCTCCGAACTCGGCCGAGTTCGTCGCCGTCCGCGAGGGCCTGCTGAATGCAGCCCGCAACGCCGGATACGGACACATCGAACTGCCGATATTCGAGGACACCGGATTGTTCGCGCGCGGCGTCGGCGAGTCGACGGACGTCGTCAGCAAGGAGATGTACACGTTCGCGGACCGCGGTGACCGGTCCGTCACGCTGCGCCCCGAGGGGACAGCCGGCGTGATGCGTGCGGTCATCGAGCACGGACTCGATCGCGGCGCGCTCCCCGTCAAGCTCGCGTACGCAGGACCGTTCTTCCGGTACGAACGTCCGCAGGCAGGTCGCTACCGGCAGCTGCAGCAGGTCGGCGTGGAGGCCATCGGCGTCGACGACCCTGCACTCGACGCCGAGGTCGTCGCCGTCGCCGACGCGGGGTTCCGCAGCCTCGGGCTGACCGATTTCCGGCTGGAGATCACCTCGCTCGGCGACGACACGTGCCGACCGCAGTATCGAGAGCTGTTGCAGCAGTTCCTGTTCGCGCTTCCGCTCGACCCCGAGACGCGTAAGCGCGCCGAGATCAACCCGTTGCGCGTGCTGGACGACAAGCGGCCCGACGTGCGTGAGATGACCGCCGACGCACCGCTTATGCTCGATCACCTGTCCGAGACCGCCAAGGCGCACTTCGACGAGGTCCTCGGACACCTCGACGCGTTGAAGGTCCCGTACGTCGTCAATCCACGTATGGTCCGCGGCCTGGACTACTACACCAAGACGACGTTCGAATTCGTCCACGACGGCCTCGGGGCGCAGTCCGGCATCGGGGGCGGCGGCCGCTACGACGGACTGATGGCCCAGCTCGGCGGTCAGGAGTTGTCGGGTATCGGTTTCGGGCTCGGCGTCGACCGCACCATGCTCGCTCTCGCCGCCGAGGGCAAGTCGGCCGGTTCCGCGGCGCGTTGCGAGGTGTTCGGAGTGCCGCTCGGAACCGACGCGAAGGCTCAGCTCGTGGCGATCGCCGGACAGCTGCGGACCAAGAACATCAGCGTCGATCTGGCGTACGGCAACCGCGGAGTCAAGGGTGCGATGAAGGCCGCCGACCGGTCCGGCGCGCGCTACGCGTTGGTTCTGGGCGACAAGGAACTGGCCGAACGCGTCGTGGTCGTCAAGGATCTGTCGACCGGTGAGCAGAAGGAAACGCCGCTGGCCGACGTCGTCGCCGTGTTGGAGTCCGAACTTGCCGGCTGACGGCCGGGGCGCCGATCACGTCGACCTCGATCTCGTACCGGCCGAACTGATCGCGCCACGCCTGCGCAAGGTGGCCGTCGGCGCCGTCGTCGTCGGCGTCCTGCTTGCCGTGATCGCGAGTTTCTTTCTGCCCGTTGCGGTCGCGGTCGTCCTCGGCGTCGTGGTCGCGGTCCCGGCAGCGGGATCGGCGTGGGTGGGGCTGCGTCGACGCCTGTGGCTCGACGGCACGACCCTGCATGCGCGTGGCGCCGTCCGCACGCGGGCGCTCGACGTACCCACGCTCGTCTCGGCGGAGGTCCAAGTACGCACCGCGCGCATCGATCAGATCTCGCTTCGCCTGTACGACGGGCGAACTCGCGTCTCGATCCCGCTCGCTCTCTACACCCAGGGCGGCGGCCGCGAGCTGCCGATTCTGTCGCTACGGGCGCTCGCCGACGCGTTGTGGACGAGCGAGCTGGTTCCCGCGGCTGCGGTCGCGTCGGTCCTCGTCGACCAACTCAAGGCGGAGGCACGGGACGCGGGCCTGAACGAACGCCCGCTGTACCGTGCGATCGAGCTGGTGAGGGAAGCCGGGCGGACGCCGATGGCCACCCTCACCGATCGTGAAGTGGCAGGCTTGTCGAGCTGACGGGTCTACGTCACCAAAAAGGCGTCGAGGACAACGGATTCGGCCGACCTGGTACCCGACGTCACGACGAGAGCACGGTTCAAGTAAGTGAACTGCGGCACCGATGTCGCGATGTCGAGTGTGCCGCGGAAGTAGTACGTCGCGGGGTCGACTTCCTCGGTTCCGTTCAGCGATTCGATCACCTCGGCAGGCCCGAACTGAAAGCCCCGGTACGTCAGCGACAGATAACCGCCGTCGGTCAGTTCCAACGTCAGCTCGGCACTGAATTCGGTGCAGCCGTCCGGGCGTGTCACCCCGACGACGGACGCCGAACCCGCAAGTGTCCCTTCGATGTCCGGGCCAGGCGCGGCACCGCCGAGGATCGGAGTCACGACGCGCGCACCGCCGGGAACGCTGCCGACGTCGATCGGAACGCCGAGCGTCAGGCCAAGGCGGAGAATGGGTTCGAGAGTGGGCGCGATGGGTGCAGACACGTGGGGGAACGCTCCTCGGGGCGACGAAAGGGATCGGGTACACGCTATCTTCCCGTCGTGATTCGTGGCGTCTTGACACGGCCTAGAACACATGTTCGACTAGTGGGCATGCGATGGTCCGGTCAGACGCTCGATGCCGCCGACGAGGGCGCGCTTCCCGGTCTGGAGCGGTCGGGTCTGGTGCGCAGCGTACAGACACCCGAGTTCGAGGGCATCACGTTCCACGAGGTGCTGTGCAAGAGTGCGCTCAACAAGATCAACGGTGACGCGTCGCTTCCGTTCACGTGGACCGTCAATCCGGCGCGCGGGTGCTCGCACGCGTGTCGCTACTGCTTCGCTCGGCCGACGCACGAGTATCTCGATCTCGATGCCGGAACGGATTTCGACACTCAGATCGTCGTCAAGACCAACATCGCCGCGGTGCTCCGCAAGGAACTCGCACGCAAGTCGTGGAAGCGCGAGCCTGTTGCGCTCGGAACCAACACCGATCCGTATCAGCGTGCCGAGGGCCGGTATCGGTTGATGCCCGGCATCATTCGCGCGCTCGCGGAGTCCGGCACACCGTTCTCGATTCTCACCAAGGGCACGTTGTTGCGACGTGACCTCCCGTTGCTGACGCTTGCCTCTCAGCAGGTCGAGGTACGCATCAACGTCAGTCTGGCCATCCACGACGCGGATCTGCAGAAGCAACTCGAACCGGGGACGCCGAGTCCGCGGGCGCGGCTCGACCTGATTCGGGCAGTGCGCGACGCGGGACTGACGTGCGGTGTCCTGGTGGCGCCCGTCATTCCGTTCCTCACCGACGGTGCCCGGCAACTCGACGCGTTAATCGGCGCGCTCGCCGACGCAGGCGCCACGTCCGTCTCCGCGATGCCGATGCATCTGCGGTCGTCCACCAAGGACTGGTTCCTGTCGTGGCTCGCCGAGCAGCATCCCGCGCTGGTGCGTCGGTACCGACAGCTGTACGGCCACGGCGCCTACGTCACGCCCGAATACAAGGCATGGCTGCGTCAGCGCATCGACCCTCTGCTCGACGAGCACGGCTTCGGCGTCGGAGAGTCCCGGTCGATGCCCGAGAACGTGCCGGCGGATCCGGGCCGGGCAGCGGACGCTCGCACGCCCGCGTTGACTCTGTTCTGATACGTCATCTCAGAGCCGGAGGTGCATCGAGGTCACGCGCGGAGAACGTGTCGCACGCGGCTACCTGGCCGGTGCGGTAGCCGGCCAGGAACCATTGCTGACGCTGTTCGGACGAGCCGTGCGTCCACCCCTCGGGGTTGACGCGTCCGCTCGACGCTTGCTGGATTCGATCGTCGCCGACCGACGACGCCGCGGACAGCGCGTCCCGGATGTCGGTGTCGGTGAGAGGTTCGAGGAACGGCTCGCCGGTGCTCGGATCATCGATGACGGCGGCGTGGTGCGCCCAGATCCCGGCGTAGCAGTCGGCCTGCAGTTCGACGCGCACCGCGCCCGATTCCGCACCCTGCGGATCCGCCTGAGCGCGGCCGATGTCGCCGAGTTGGTTCTGGATGTGGTGGCCGACCTCGTGGGCGACGACGTACTCCTGCGCCAGCGGGCCACCGCTGGATCCGAAGCGGTCGACGAGAACCTGAAAGAAGCTCGTGTCGAAGTACGCGGTGGAGTCGGCGGGGCAGTAGAACGGGCCGACGGCGCTCGTGGCGTTGCCGCAGCCGGTGTTGGTCGAGCCGGAGAACAGACGCACTGCGGGCTGGACGTACGCGACTCCGGTCTGCGGCTGTAGCTGCGATTCCCAGACGGTGTCGAGGCTGCTCGCCGTGAAGCTGACTCGGCAGTCGACGTTCGCATTCGCGTCGGCGCCGGTCTCGCAGTTCTCGAGTGTGCCCGTTCCCGACTCGTACTGACCCGAGTTGTCGGCCGATCCGCTGAGCTGGCCGAGCAGCGAGCCGGGGTCTCCGCCGAACAGCAGCGCGAGCACCAGGATGACGAGTCCGCCTGCACCACCGCCGAGTGCGATCTTGCCTCCGCGGCCGCCACCGCCGCCGCCGACCGACACTCGGCCTGGCTGCGCCCGTGCGCCTTCTCTGAACGTCATCGCCCAATCCTCTCGCGGAGTCCGTGCCCCGACGGAGTCGGATGAACCGTCGGTCGAGTAGCAGCTTCCCATGCGGGCGAGGTATCCGTTTCCGGTCCGGGTACGTGTCTCCGTAGGATCGGTACTCGACGAACACTCTCGACCCCATTTTTTCGAAAGGAAACCCGTGCTGCGCACCCACCTCGCCGGCTCCCTCAGAGCCGAGCACGTCGATCGAACAGTCACACTGACGGGTTGGGTGGCGCGTCGTCGCGATCACGGCGGTGTCATCTTCATCGACCTCCGCGATGCTTCCGGTGTCGCGCAGGTCGTGTTCCGCGAGGGCGACGTTGCCGAGAAGGCACACCGTCTGCGCGCCGAGTACGTGGTCAAGGTCGTCGGCAAGGTCGAAGAGCGTCCCGAGGGAAACCAGAACTACGAAATTCCCACCGGCGCGATCGAGGTCGATGCGACCGACATCGAGGTGTTGTCCGAGAGCGCGCCGCTGCCGTTCCAGCTGGACGACCAGCCGGGTGAGGAAGCGCGTCTGAAGTACCGCTACCTGGATCTGCGCCGCGAGGGCCCGGGTCACGCCATTCGCCTGCGCTCGCACGTCAACGCGGCGGCGCGCGGTGTTCTGGCGCACCACGAATTCGTCGAGGTCGAGACACCGACGCTGACTCGGTCGACGCCCGAGGGTGCCCGCGACTTCCTGGTGCCCGCCCGGTTGCAGCCCGGAAGCTTCTACGCTCTGCCGCAAAGCCCCCAGCTGTTCAAGCAGCTGCTGATGGTCGGCGGCATCGAGCGGTACTACCAGATCGCACGCTGCTACCGGGACGAGGACTTCCGCGCCGATCGGCAGCCGGAGTTCACGCAGCTCGACATCGAGATGAGCTTCGTCACGCAGGACGACGTGATTCTGCTCGCCGAGGAGATCCTCGCCGCGCTGTGGAAGCTCGTCGGACACGAGTTCACGTCGGCGATTCCTCGCATCACCTACGCCGAGGCGATGCGTCGCTACGGTTCGGACAAGCCGGACCTTCGCTTCGACATCGAACTCATCGAGTGCACGGACTTCTTCTCCGACACCACGTTCCGCGTCTTCCAGGCGCCGTACGTCGGCGCCGTCGTGATGCCGGGCGGTGCGTCGCAGCCGCGTAAGCAGCTCGACAAATGGCAGGAGTTCGCCAAGCAGCGCGGACACAAGGGTCTGGCGTACGTCCTCGTCGGCGAGGACGGAACTCTCGGCGGACCCGTCGCGAAGAACCTCACCGACGCCGAACGCGACGGCATCGCAGCGCACGTCGGTGCCGCGCCCGGTGACGCGATCTTCTTCTCCGCCGGACCGGTCAAGGCGTCGCGAGGACTGCTCGGCGCGGTACGCGGTGAGATCGCACGCAAGCTCGACCTCATCGACCCGAAGGCGTGGGCGTTCGTCTGGGTCGTCGACGCGCCGCTGTTCGAGCCCGCATCCGACGCGACCGCCAGCGGTGACGTCGCCGTCGGTTCGGGCGCGTGGACCGCAGTCCACCATGCGTTCACGTCGCCGAAGCCCGAGTCGATGGACACGTTCGACACCGATCCCGGCTCTGCTCTCGCCTACGCCTACGACATCGTGTGCAACGGCAACGAGATCGGCGGCGGCAGTATTCGTATCCACCGCAAGGACATTCAGGAACGCGTCTTCGCGATCATGGGTATCGACGAGGCCGAGGCGCAGGAGAAGTTCGGCTTCCTGCTCGACGCCTTCAGCTACGGCGCGCCCCCGCACGGCGGGATCGCGTTCGGCTGGGACCGCATCACGGCATTGCTGGCAGGCGTCGACTCGATCCGTGAGGTCATCGCATTTCCGAAGTCCGGCGGTGGCGTCGACCCGCTGACGGACGCGCCTGCGCCGATCACACCGTTGCAGCGCAAGGAATCCGGTATCGACGCGAAGCCGGAGAAGCGGGACGAGAAGGTCGACGCGGACGCCGCGTCGGAGTAACACGAACACCACGAAGCCCTCCTGCGATCTGTCGCAGGAGGGCTTCGGTGTCGGTTCGCGACCCGTCAGGCGGGCAGGGACTGCGAGACGACGCGGTACGCGTACGTCGACGCGATCATTGTGATCGGGATGGTGACGAGAAGGCCCAAGCCGCACGGAATCACGCCCAGAATGTTGATGCCGACGAGTGCCAGTGCCAGCAGAATCAGCTGGCCTGCATTCGACGAGATCGCCTTGACGCTCGACTTGATGGCAGTGATCGCATCCTGATTGCGATCGATGACGAACTGAAGTGTCCACCACGTCAGGAACGTCAGGATGATGCCGGGAATGATCAGCAGGACGAACCCGACCAACACCAGGATGCCGACGAGGAAGCTCGCGAGAATGATCGCGGCCACGTTGCCGAACTGGAAGAACGACCCGATCGCGGGCTTGTTGCCGTCGACCTCGTGCAGGGCGCCGCGAATGAGGGACGCCTGAATGAGGTAGCCGACGACGGTGCTGATCACCGTGCCGATGATGGCCAGGGCGCCGAACCCGGCCGAGAGATCTCCTGACGTGTCGGTACCGCCGAAGATCAGGTTGATCACGATCTGGATGACCGCGGCGATCACCGCGATACCGATCCAGACTCCGGCGTTGTCCTTGAATCGATTCCAGCCGAAGGACACCGCGTCGCCGACGCTCAACGTCGTCGGCACGCCGCGGTAGTTTCCTGCGCCGTAGTTGCCGGGTCCGTAGTTCCCGGGCGGCGGCGGGTAGTTACCAGGAGGCGGCGGGTAGTTACCAGGAGGCGGTGGATAATTGCCGGGAGGGGGCGGGTAGCCGCCCTGCGGCGGTGGAGGATATCCACCGGGCGGCGGGTAGTTTCCGGGCGGCGGATAGCCACCGGGAGGCTGGGTGCTGCCCTGCGGTGGGGGATATCCGCCGGGCGGTGGGTAACTG
>NZ_JABUCO010000033.1:0-47928 GCF_019835205.1 Rhodococcus sp. BP-261
ACGACACCCCCTCCGCCTCCGCATCGGACACATACCACTCCGGCACCGACGGCACCTCCGACGACCAATCAACGCCCCCACCAACAGCATTCACCGAAACCGCCCCCATCGACTCGTCCCCCACGACCATCAACCACACCATAGCCGCACCCACCGACAAGTTCCGGAACACCGGTTCGAGGCAGACCCACACCGCCACAGCCGATTACAGATTCGGCCAAAACCAAAACTCGCCGACGGATTTCCGTCGGCGAGTCTGTCGGTAACTACAACGTTCTCACACCCGTGCCGGCTCCGCGAGATGCTTGGTCGACCGACGGAACGCCCACACCGTGACGAGTACGGACAGCGCGAACAACGGTGTGCCCATTGCGATTTTCGCGAATGCCAACCATCCCGTGGCGTCGGTGTCGTACAGCCAGTCCTGCACGATGTAGCGGGCGCCGAACAGCACGGCGAACGTCAGCGTGGCGACGTCGTGCGCGCGGAGAACAGTGCGCTCTGCGCGCCAACGGAACCTGTTGCCGTGCAGCGCGCTCCAGAGTATTCCTGTCAACGGCCGGCGTGCCAGAACCGACGCGAGCATGATCACCGCACCGCCGAGCGACGTCCAGATACCGATCAGGAAGTATCCGCTGCCGGATCCGGTCCACGCGGCGACAACTCCAGCGGCGACAACGCCGATCAGTCCGCCGATCGCTTGTGAGATCGGTTCACCTCGTCGCATGCGAACCACGGTGATGACGAGCGCGACAGCGACGGCAATGCCGATCGCGGCAGGGAGTGCGACGAGCGCGTTGGCGGTCACGAAGGCCACGACCGGAATCGCTGTGTAGATGATGCCGCTGACACCGCCGAGACTGTTCAGCAGTACCTGCGTGGCATCGACGTCCTTCGCTTGCTCCTGAGCTGGGTCCGGCGTCGTCATCGTGCCCTCCTCGTCGATCGTTGCTGTGGCGTTGTCGTTCATGTTCTCCACTGTCGTCGCGACGACGTGCCCACAACAGTGCAGACCACCATGAGATGAAGTTACGACGCCATTGATCGGCCATGACGGATGTCATGGATCGCCCCGCTAGCCTGGGACAGTGCCCACACAGCATCGAGGAGGCCGGACCATGACATCTGCGGATTCGATGGAAACGCTCCGCAAGCGCACCAGCGAGAAATGGCGCACCCACCCTGACGATGTGCTGCCGATGTTCGTCGCCGAGATGGATTTTCCACTCGCACCGCCGATCAGAGCGGCGCTGCACGCTGCGCTGGACGCGGGTGACACCGGGTACGTCGATCCACACGACGCCAGTGCTGCACGGGCTTTCGCGTCGTACGCCTCGGATGTCTGGAACTGGGATGCGAACCCGGAACGTATGGGGTACGCCACCGACGTCAGTGTCGTCATCGTCGAGTCCCTGCGCAGACTCATCGAACCGGGTGACGGCGTGATCATCAACCCACCGATCTACCCACCGTTCTTCGAGCTTGTCCCCGAAGCAGGTGGTCGCGTCGTCGAAGTACCGTTGTCCGACGACGGTCGGCAGTACTCGCTCGATCTCGACGGCATCGACCGCGCCTTCGAGAAAGGAGCCCGTGCACTCCTGTTGTGCAGCCCGCACAACCCCGTCGGACTGGTGCATTCACGTGAAACACTGACCGAGTTGTCGCGCATCGTCGCTCGTCACGATGCGGTGGTCGTCAGCGACGAAATTCATGCCCCACTGACGCACCACGGCACGACGTTCACGCCCTACCTGACGGTGTCCGACGAGGCGCGCGAACACGGTATCGCAGCCGAATCCGGTAGCAAGGCATTCAATCTCGCCGGATTGATGAGCGCGCTGTTCGTCGCCGAATCCGACCGCATGACCGACCTCATACGGGGCCTACCCGACGAGGTGGCCTTCCGCGCGGGACTACTCGGACTCATGGCTACGCGCGAAGGCTTCACACACGGTCGAGAATGGCTCGCCGCCACGATCTCGACGATCGAACGCAACTTCACCGTCCTGGAACAACAACTCGCGGAGAAGCTTCCGCACGTCACGCTACGACGGCCGAATGCGACCTACCTTGCATGGTTGGATCTGCGCGGCCTCGGCTGGGGCGACGACCCTGCCGACCGTGCACTCCACCACGCGAAACTCGCTCTGTCCGACGGCATCAGCTTCGGCACGGAAGGTAGGGGCTTCGCGAGGATGAACCTGGCCTGCGCACCGGACACGATCGTCGAGGCGATCGACCGCCTCGCCCGCGCACTGTGAGCCCGCTACACCGGTGAGGGCTGACTCGGACGCTGCAGCTCGTCGGTGGGATCGATCGTCGACGACTGCTTCTTCTCCGCGGTCACAACAGTTCCCACGGTGGCGACGATGACGAGAGCAATAGCCGACAGGCGCAGAACACCCGCACTCTGATGCAGCAGCAGCCAACCTGCGAGCGTCGCGAAGATCGGTTCGAGGCTGAGCAGCACTCCGAACACGTTGCGCGGAATGCGCCGTAGGGCAGCAAGTTCGAGTGAATACGGTATGGCCGACGACAGTAGCCCCACCAGGGCGACGATCGCCAACACCTTCGGATCGGCGAACGCCTCGATGCCCTGCATCATGCCGATCGGCATGATGCAGATCGAGCCGACAGCAAGTGCGACGGCGAGGCCGCCGGTGCCCGGAACATCCTGCGCGACACGTGCATTCGCGAGGATGTACAGCGACCAGAATCCGGCCGCGAGGAGCGCGAACAGTACGCCGATCGGGTCGAGCGACGTCGAATGCACGGCCGATTCGATCCCGAGCATCGCCATTCCCACCAGGGCGACACCTGCCCAGCACAGGTCGACGCGCCGACGCGACAACACCGCCGCGAGAACCAGTGGACCGAGGAACTCGATCGACACGGCCACACCGAGGGGAATTCGTTCGATGGCGGCGTAGAACGACCCGTTCATCGCCGCCAACGACGCACCGAGCGCGCAGACGACCTTCCACTGAGCCCGCGACCATTGCCGGACTCGGGGACGAACGAACACCGCGAGCAACACGGCTGCGATGGCGAGACGGGCGGCGGTGACCGCCCAGGACCCGGCCAGCGGGAATATCTGGACCGCCAGCGCGGCGCCGAACTGCAACGACACACACGATCCGACGATCATCGCCACTGCGGACCCGGTGCCTTGCATTCGACTGAAACTTGCCATGGATTCAGCTTTGCGGACCGTCTAAGGTAAGTCCAGCGAATCATTTTTACCAATATCGATCACAGTTACTTACCTATCAGGGAGATCGCATGTTGAACGTCCCGCGGTTGCGCGTTCTGCTCGAACTGCAGCGTCGGGGAACACTCGCAGGCGTGGCACGCGCGCTCTCGTACACGCCGTCTGCCGTCTCTCAGCAGTTGTCGCTGCTCGAGAAGGAGGTGGGCGTGCGCCTGCTGGAGCCGGTGGGACGCGGCGTCACGCTGACCGACGCGGCTGTCGGTCTCGCCGCACACGCCGAGGTTGTCCTTCGGCAGCTCGAAGAGGCCGAATCGGATCTGGCTGCCGCGCAGTCGGCAGTCCAGGGGACGTTGCGGGTCGCGTCGTTCCAAACCGTCGTGTTCGCGATCGTTCCCGCCGTCCTGGATCTTCTGGCCGTCGAGCATCCGTCGTTGTCCGTCGAGTTCGATCAGCACCACATGGGACAGGCGTACGACGGGTTGCTCTCGCATACGTACGACCTGATCCTCGGCGAGGAGTACCCCGGGCTGCCCGAGGAGGTCAGGCCCAACGTCGATCGGGCCGATCTCGCCGCAGATCTACTGATGCTCGCAGTGCCCGACGGCACGGACTGGTTGTCGCCCGGACGGCGACTCGTCGATCTGGCCGACGCGCCGTGGGCGATGGACCCGGCCGACACCCCGACCGGCATCTGGGGGCGCTCGGTGTGCCGGGCAGCCGGGTTCGAACCCAGGGTCACGTTCGTCAGCCCCGACCCGCTCATGCATGCGCACCTCGTCCGGACCGGCCATGCGGCCGCGTTCATTCCCGCCTTGATCGCCGCCGACCAGTCCGACGGTCTCGAGCTCAGCACGTTGCCAGGACGACCTCAGCGCACGATCTACACCGCTGTCCGGGAAGGCCGCGGTCGCCATCCCGCCGTCCGCGCCTTCCGTGCCGCACTGGCGACGGCGTCGGCGTCGCGCACCCCCGTCGACAGCGTCGGTGAAATTCTCGCCCCGGATCCGGCGTCCCCCACTCGCTGAAGGAAGATTGCAGCCATGAGCAACAGAACCAACATCTCGTCCGGCTCCGAGTGGGAACCGAAGATCGGATACAGCCGCGCCGTCCGCATCGGTAACACCGTCGCGGTCTCGGGCACGACGGCACCGGGCGAGACCGTCGCCGACCAGACTCGCGCTGCCCTCGCGACCATCGAAGCAGCTCTCGTCGACGCGGGCGCATCCCTGCAGGACGTCATCCGCACTCGCATCTACCTGCGCGACGTGTCGCAGTGGCAGGACGTCGCCGCCGTCCACGGTGAGATCTTCGGAGCCATCCGGCCCGCCACCACGCTGCTCGGCGTGAATGCACTGATCGACGACGCCCTCCTGGTCGAGATCGAGGCCGACGCGATCATTTCCTGACGTCCGACGGCTACGCCTTCCGCGTGTCGGCGGGAGGCGTGGCCGCAGTCGTCGACGCCCGCACGGTCAGCGTCGGCTTGAACCGAACATGCCTCGGGGGTGCCGACGGGTCTGCTACCGATCGCTCGAGCAAATCGACTGCGGCATGGCCGATGTCGCGGCTCGGCTGACGAACGGACGACAGCGAGACGACAGCCGACGCCGCGAAATCGATGTCGTCGTACCCGATGACGGCGATGTCGTCCGGTACCACCGAGCGACCGAGCAGGACCAGACTCTGCAGAACACCCAGTGCGAGAAGGTCGTTCGCGCAGAAGATCGCGTCGGGCCTGTCCTGCGGAGCACGGTCGACGATGGCGGCCGCGGCGGCCCTGCCCGCGAGGACGCTCGAGTCGGGTGTGTCGACGACCTCGAGTTCGGTTCCGTCGAATTCCTGTGCGGCGGCGCGTGCACCACGCAGGCGGTCCGCGACCTGCCTGAGACTCGACGGCCCGCCGACGTAGGCCAGTCGCCTGCGCCCCTGCTCGCACAGGTGACGCACTGCCATCGCGCCGCCCGCGACGTCGTCCACCGCGACCGACGAGAACGGCGTACCCGTGCCGTCCCGGTCGACCAACACCACCGGAGTTCCGCGCGACTGCAACAGCTCGAGCCGGGACAGATTCTCGCCGACCGGTGACACCAGCACCCCGTGAACCCGCTGTTCGTCGAATGTGTCGAGGTACAGCCGCTCACGGTCGGGCTTGTCGTCGGTCGACGCCGACAGGACCATCAGATTGCGTTCGAACGCATTCGCTTCCGCGCCGCGAGCAATGTCGGTGAAGAACGGGTTCCCCAGGTCGAGGACGACGAGACCGATGCATCGCGACCGTCCCGCGCGCAGTTGCCGGGCGGCGTCGTTGCGTACGAAGCCCAATTCGTCGATGGCCGCCATGACCCGGTCCACGGTGGCAGGCGCCACCTTGTCCGGCGCGTTCAGCACGTTCGAGACCGTGCCGACGGACACACCGGCCGCGGCGGCCACCTGCTTCATGCTCTTTGCCACGACAGCAGTCTTCCAGCTCCGCGTATGTCGGCGAACGCGGTATCAGGAACGGGGCCGCGGCACCAGACGCTCGAGCTGCGTCACGTGGCCCGGTTCGAGTTCTTCGAGCGACGTGACGCCGAGCAGCCGCATCGTGCGCTCGACCTGTTCGGACAGAATGTCGATCGCCCGGTTCACGCCTGCCTCACCGCCCGCCATCAGCCCGTACAGGTACGCACGCCCGACCAGCGTGAATCGGGCGCCGAGCGCAATGGACGCGACGATGTCGGCGCCCGACATGATGCCGGTGTCGAGCATCACCTCGGTGTCCGAACCCACCTCCCGTGCGACATCGGGCAGCAGATGGAACGGGATGGGGGCGCGATCGAGCTGTCGCCCACCGTGATTGGACAGGATGAGGCCGTCCGCTCCGAGGTCCGTGACGGCTTTCGCGTCGTCCAGCGTCTGAATTCCCTTGACCACCAGCTTTCCTGGCCACTGCGTCTTGATCCAGGCGAGGTCCTCGAAGGTGACCGTCGGATCGAACATCGTGTCGAGCAGTTCGGCGACGGTGCCGGACCAGCGGTCGATCGACGCGAACGACAGCGGCTCGGTCGTGAGGAAGTCGATCCACCACTGCGGCCGAGGGAGCGCATTCATCACCGTCCCGGGCGTCAGCGCAGGCGGAATGGTCATACCGTTGCGCTTGTCGCGCAGCCGTGCACCCGCCACCGGGACATCGACGGTGACGAGCAGGGTGTCGAAATTCGCCTTCGCCGCCCGCTCGACGAGAGCCATCGAGCGCTCGCGGTCCTTCCACATGTACAGCTGAAACCAATTGCGGCCGTGCGGATTCGCGTCGCGCACATCCTCGATGGAGTGCGTTCCCATCGTCGACAACGAGAACGGAATTCCCGCACGGGCCGCAGCGCGCGCCCCGGCGATCTCGCCCTCGGTCTGCATCATGCGTGTGAACCCGGTCGGCGCGATGCCGAATGGCTGCGCGACCGGTGCACCGAGCACGTCCCACCCGGTCGATACCTTCGACACATCGCGCAGGATCGACGGGCGAAATTCGATGTCCTGGAACGCCTGTCGCGCACGCGTGATCGACAACTCGGCTTCGGCCGATCCGTCGGTGTAGTCGAAGGCGGCCGTCGGAGTGCGACGCTTGGCGATCTTTCGAAGATCCTCGATCGTCAGGGCCGCGTCGAGACGGCGCTTCTTCGCGTTCAGCTGCGGCTTCTTGAACTGCATGAGGGGCGCGAGATCGCGCACCTTCGGGACCTGCCTCTTGACCATTGCTGATCCTTTCTCGTTGTTCATGCCGTTCTCGCCCGCTGCGAACAGGTGCGGGAGACCGCTGGTGTGTACTGCGTCGGCGGGAACGTGGTTGCAACGATACGACGCAGCCGGTCGAGTTCACCGTGAATCGAACCGTGGGCACGTGCCTGTACCAGGACGTTACCCAACGCCGTTGCTTCCGCCGGTCCAGCAAGGACCGGGATACCCGACCGATCCGCCAGAATCTTGCACAGCAGCGAATTCTGGGCTCCGCCGCCGACGACGTGAATCTGCCGGGCCGAGAAGCCTGCGAGCGACGCCGCGTCGTGCACCGCACGGGCGAATGCCGCGGCCAACGACTCGACGACGGCGCGAACCATCTCCACTCGCGACGACGGCGCGTCGAGGTCTCGCTCCAGATACCAGGAGCGGATCCGCCGCGGCATGTCGCCGCGGGACAGGAACACCGGGTCGTCGGCGTCGAAGACGTGCGCAGGCGATGGGCATTGGGCCGCGGCAGCGAGCATCGTCGGCAGATCGACCGGCGCTCCGTCGGACCGGCTCCACTCTCGCACGGTCTCCGACAGCAGCCACAGTCCCATGACGTTGTGCAACAGTCTGTTTCGGCCGTCGACCCCGGCCTCGTTGGTGAATCCCGCCTCGCGCACGGCTGAACCGAGCACCGGGGCCGCGGTTTCCGCTCCGACGAGTCCCCACGTGCCACAGGATATGTACACCGACGACGAAGGATCCATCGGAACTGCCGCAACCGCCGACGCCGTGTCGTGCGAACCGACCGTGGTGACGACAGCACTCGTGTCCACGTCGAGCACGCCGGGCAGTACCGGACCCAACACGGTCCCAGGGTCGACCACGTCCGCGAACAGCGACGGGTCGAGTCCGAGCCGTGCCATCAGATCGACATCGGGCACCCCGTCGGTTCCGAACAGGCCCGTCGTGGATGCATTGGTCCGTTCGGTGACCTCGCGTCCGGTCAACCAGTACGAGACGAGGTCCGGCACCAGCAGAGCCCGATCTGCGACGCCCAGCAGTCCGTCTTCCTTCTCGACCGCAAGCTGATACACCGTGTTGAACGGCAAGAACTGTAAACCGTTGCGAGAGAACAATTCTTCACGGCCGACGACGGATTCGACCAGTTGGACGCCGCGCTCGGACCGTTCGTCACGGTAGTGATGCGGCAGGCCGAGCAGTCGCCCACCGCGCAGCAGACCGTAGTCGACGGCCCAGGAATCGACGCCGATACTCACCAGGTTCTCCGACTGCCGCACGACGTCGGCCAGCCCCTTTCGGATGTGCCCGAACAAGCCTGGCACGTCCGTGTGCAGTGCAGTCCTGGTTCCGTTCCACAACCGCAGGGGTTCGTTGGGGAAACGCGCCACGACGTCGAGATCCAGCACATCCCGTCCTGCGGCGTCGGTGCCGACCACGCCGACCACGACGCGACCGCTCGTCGCGCCGAGGTCGACTGCCGCGACCGTCGACAGGCTCATCGCAGGAATGCCGCCGCGACTCCTGCATCGACGGGCACGTGCAGGCCCGTCGTGTGCGAGAAGTCCGACGTGCACAGTGCGAACGCAGCACCCGCGATGTTCTCCGGCAGCACCTCACGCTTCAACAGCGTGCGCTGCGCGTAGAACTTGCCCAGGTCCTTCTCCTCGACACCGTAGACCGCGGCGCGCGAGGCGCCCCAGCCGGCCGCGAAGATGCCCGATCCCTGCACGACACCGTCGGGGTTGATGCCGTTGACCTTGACGCCGTGCTCACCGAGTTCCGCTGCGAGCAAACGAACTTGGTGCGCCTGGTCGGCCTTGGTCGCCGAGTACGCGATGTTGTTCGGGCCGGCGAACACCGAGTTCTTGGACGAGATGTACAGAATGTCACCGCCCATCTTCTGCGCGATCAGCGCCGACGCAGCCGCGCGGGACACCAGGAACGATCCCCGTGCCATGACGTCGTGCTGCAGGTCCCAATCCGCGACGGTCGTCTCCAGCAGCGGCTTCGACAGCGACAGGCCGGCGTTGTTCACGACGAGGTCGATGCCACCGAATGCCAACACCGTCGCGTCGACAGCCGCCTGCACCGCAGCTTCGTCGGTGACGTCGGCGCGCACACCGATCGCGACGTCGGTGCTGCCGATCTCGGCCGCGACGTCGGCCGCCTTCTGCTCGTCCAGGTCCGCGATGACGACGCACGCGCCTTCCGCCGCGAGCCGGCGCGCAATGGCCTTCCCGATTCCCGACGCGGCCCCCGTGACCAGCGCGATGCGCGTCGCCAATGGCTTGGGTTTCGGCATCCGTGCGAGCTTGGCCTCCTCCAGCGCCCAGTACTCGATGCGGAACTTCTCGGATTCGTCGATGGGACTGTACGTCGACACCGATTCCGCGCCGCGCATGACGTTGACGGCGTTGACGTAGAACTCGCCCGCGACGCGTGCGGTCTGCTTGTTGGCGCCGTAGCTGAACATGCCGACACCGGGGATCAGGACGATGGCGGGATCGGCGCCGCGCATCGCCGGAGAGTCCTCGGTCGCGAAGCGCTCGTAGTAGGCCTGGTAGTCCTTGCGGTAGGCCTCGTGCAGCGTCTGCAGGCGCTGCACGCACTGTTCGACGGGTGCATCCGCCGGCAGGTCGAGAACGAGAGGCTTGACCTTGGTGCGCAGGAAGTGGTCGGGGCAGCTCGTGCCGAGGGCGGCAAGGCGCGGGTGTTCGCTCGCGGCCAGGAAGTCCAGTACGACCTGCGAATCCGTGTAGTGCCCGACCTTCGGTTCGTCGGTCGACGCAAGGCCGCGAATGTGCGGGGCCAGTGCCGCTGCCTTCGCGCGGCGCTCGGCCTCCGGGAGCGCGGCATAGCCGTCGAGTGGTGCGCCGAACGGCTCGGCCGTGCCGTGCTCGGCCAGATACGCCTCGGCCGTGCGGATGATGTGGAGCGAGTTCGCTTCCGCATCGTCGGACGTCTCACCCCATGCGGTGATGCCGTGGCCGCCGAGAATACAGCCGATGGCCTGCGGGTTGGCCGCCTTGATCGCCGAGATGTCCAGTCCGAGCTGGAAACCCGGACGTCGCCACGGAACCCAGACGACGGTGTCGCCGTAGATCTTCCGGGTCAGCTCCTCGCCGTCGGCAGCGGTCGCGATCGCGATACCCGAATCGGGATGCAGGTGGTCGACGTGAGGTGCGTCGACGAGTCCGTGCATCGCCGTGTCGATCGACGGCGCAGCACCCCCGCGGCCGTGCAGGGTGTAGTCGAACGCCGCGACCATCTCGTCCTCGCGGTCCACGCCGGGATAGACGTCGACGAGCGAACGGAGCCGGTCGAGTCTGAGCACGGCCAGCCCGGCCTCTGTCAACGTGCCGAGATCGCCTCCGGATCCCTTGACCCACATCAATTCCACGTCGGCACCCGTGACCGGATCGATGTCGGTGCCCTTGGCGGAGGTGTTGCCACCTGCGTAGTTGGTGTTGCTCGGATCGGAGCCGAGACGGTTCGATCTGGACAGAAGGTCTCGAACGGTCGGGTTCATCGTCACTTCCTGCTCTGTTGTCATGGTTCACGCACCCCAGGACGTCTGGGTTCCGCCGACGCGTTCGGCCTCGATCTTCTCCTGGTAGCCCGATTCGGCGTAGGCACGCATCGGATCGGCCGGCAGCCCGCGGCCCTCACGCCACGACGCCAGCTGCGGGCGAACGTCGGTGTAGAACGCGTCCATGAAGATCCCGTTGGCAGCCAGCACGTCTCCCGTTTCCTGCGCGGCCGTCAATGCTGCGGTGTCGACGAGCGCCGCACGCAACGTCATTTCCTGCACGTTCAGAACCGATCGGATCTGACCGGGAATCTTCGCCTCGACGTTGTGGCACTGATCGAGCATCAACGCCAGGTCGGAGTCGGGTGCAAGACCGCCCCCACGGATCACCTCGAACAGAATTCGGAAGAGCTGGAACGGATCCGCTGCACCGACGATGAGGTCGTCGTCCGCGTAGAAACGGGAATTGAAGTCGAACGATCCGAGCTTTCCGAGGCGCAGCAGCTGCGCGACGATGAACTCGATGTTGGTCCCCGGTGCGTGATGCCCGGTGTCGAGGCACACCGCGGCGCGATCGCCGAGAGCAACCGTGTGCGCGTACGAGGTGCCCCAGTCCGGAACGTCGGTGACGTAGAACGCGGGCTCGAAGAACTTGTACTCGAGCACCAGTCGTTGGCCTTCGCCGACGTGCTGATAGATCGCGGCGAGCGATTCGGCCAGCCTGTCCTGGCGACCGCGGATGTCCCCTTGGCCGGGGTAGTTCGTGCCGTCGGCCAGCCACACCTTCAGATCCTGCGAACCGATCTCGGTCATGATCTCGAGGCACCGCAGGTGGTGGTCGATCGCTCTCTGCCGCACCGTCTTGTCGGTGTGGGTCAGGCTGCCGAACTTGTACTCGTCGTCCTGGAACGTATTCGAGTTGACAGTTCCCAGACGCACTCCCAGATCGGCAGCGTACGACTTCAATTCGGTGTAGCTGTCGACCGTGTCCCATGGAATGTGCAGGGCCACAGCGGGAGCCAGTCCCGTCAGACGATGCACGGTCGCCGCGTCGGCGATCTTCTCCTGGATCGTCCTTGGCGTGCCGGGTGTACCGAACACCTTGAAGCGAGTTCCGGAGTTCCCGAAGGCCCAGGACGGAAGTTCGATGGCGAGCGCGTCGAGAATGCTGTCGGGTCGAACGGTATGTGTTGTCACAGTGCACGCTCCGGGGTGGGGCTCGGGGTCTGGCGGGGGGTGGTCAGGTCGTCGGAAACGACGGTTCCATAGCGCTCGATCTCGATCTCGGGCAACGACTTTCCGCGCGTGTTCGGTGCGAACACTGCGCCGATCGCCAGTGCCACCGTGAGAAGGCCGATGAGCAGAAGTCCGACTGTGGTGAGCCCGGTGGCGGCCAGAAGCGTCGGGAAGAAGTAGCTGAGCAGTCCGGTGGCCGTCCGCACGACGAAGAACATGAAGCCCTGAGCGCTGGCGCGGTACGGCGTCGCGAACAGCTCACTCGCCCACAGGCTGTAGAACGCCTGCGCGCCGATTCCGCTGGAGATGCCCCACGTGATCGCGAAGATCAACAGGGTGGGCATACCCGCGTCGGTGAAGAACACCAAGATGGCCCACGCGGCGATGCCCAGTGCCGCGCCGATCGAGTACAGCAGTCGCTGCGACATGCGATCCGCGAACTTCATGAACCCGAAGTACGTCGCGGCAACGGTGCATCCCCACACGAGAACCTGCAGAAGATTCTGTTCGACGGCACTCTCCACTCCGGCACTCTCGTAGACGCGCGGCATGAAGATACCCGCCTGGCCGGCGACAGTGTTCCAGAAGCCGTAGATGCCGATGAGCACCAGAAGTGCGGTGATGTTCACTCGTTTGGTGAACAGTCCCTTCAAACCTGCTGCGCCGAAGGTCTTCTCGCGAGTAGCAGCGCTTGCAGTGTCGGCGGCCTCGTCCTTCCAGATGGCCGACTCGGGCAACCCCTGCCGAATCCACCAGACCACCGCAGCCACGACGAACAGATGCACGAAGATGATGCGCGATCCGAGCAGATCGAGCGGCGCGAGGAGCGCGGCGAGAGCGAAGCCGATGAACGGGCCGACGGACCAGGCAAGTTGCGCTGTTCCGACGTGCCGGGCTCGTTCGCGCGACGGTGCTTGCTCGGCGATGTACGTCCACGAAGCAGGGACGCCTGCTCCGACGGCGACGCCGGTGATGACGAAGGCCGTCAACAGCATCGCGAAGTTCATCGCGAACGCAGCGATGAGAACACCGACCATGTACACGATCAGATCGTAGGTATAGATGGCTTTGCGTCCGTATCGATCACACAGAGGCCCGCCGATACCGGCACCGATGGCGGCGCCGAACGCGTTCGCACTGAACGCCGCGAGTAGTCCGACCGCAAGGTTGCTGATGCCGAACTCGTTCTGCCACAACGTCAGTGAAGTGGCGATCGCAATGATCGAGCCGGCTTCGATGTAGTTGCTCATCGCGACCGATATGGTCGCGCGCCACCCGGTGGTGGACTTGGCGCCGATCTTCATGAGGGCTCCGAAAGGATGTGTGGGGTCAGGGGGATCGAAAGAATTCAGGTCAGATGGAAGTAGTGCGTCAGGAATTCGAGAGGCGCATCCGGGCGCGCTGCGGGCTCGAAGTACTCGGCCATGTTTCGCTGCCATCGGGCGTCGACGTCGGTCGCGCTCATCGCCGCAGTCATCGCGGCGGGATCCTTCGATTCGACGTAGCCGACGACGAGTCCGTCCTCGGGACGGAGAAACAGGGAGTAGTTCTTCCATCCGGTGTCACGCAGCGCATCGAGCATGTCGGGCCAGACGTGTTCGTGAGCCGCCAGATAGTCCTGTACGCGATCCGGCCTGAGCTTGAGCAGGAAGCACACTCTGTGGAGCTCCGCATTGTCGGCGTCTGCGACGGTAGTCATGACTCTCCAGCGACGTAGTGACGGTGAGCCGTCCCGGTGGATCGAAACGCGGATTGAAACGTTTCAATCAATGGCCTGGCTCACATTAGGGCTCGCTCGTGGGCTACGTCAACCCCCTGATCCGGCTCGGGTAGTCCCGAGAACACCGGCCGTTCGCTGTAGCACATTGCTACACTGGGTGTCGCGTGCCGATCGAGGGAGCGAATCATGACGAACGTCGCCGACAGGGTCACGCGGTTCTCGTCCGAACTGGTCGACGCCGCAGCAGCAGAAGGCGAGCGAGAGAACCGCTCGGCCAGGCAACAGCTCGAACACTGGGCTCGGGTGGGCCGTGAGGTATCGAATCAGCGGCAGGTCGCACGTCGACGCGTCGAAGCCGCGCTGGCCGGCCGGACACCGCTGAGTGCGCTCTCCGACGAAGAGGGCGTCGTGTTCAACGCCGAGGTTGCCAGCGCTCTCGAAGAGTCGCTTGCTACCGGCGATCACGTCGCGGATCGCGCTGCACAGGGGCGCGTCACGGTCTCGCTCGACGAGCAGGGACGCGTCGTCAAGCATCTGCCCGACGGTAGCCAGATCGTTCTGTGAGACGACTGGATCTCGTCGTCGGCGCGAACGGTTCCGGTAAGACGACGTTCGTCGAACAGCGCCTCGCGCCGTTGCTTCCGGGAAGTGCGTTCGTGAATGCCGACGTCATCGCGCGGCAGCGCTGGCCCGATGCGCCGGAGGCGCATTCCTACGAGGCCGCGAGGATCGCGTCGACCATTCGCGACGGCCTCGTGTCACAGGGCGAATCGTTCATCGCCGAGACGGTGTTCTCCCACCCGTCGAAACTCGACTTTCTCGACAAGGCCCGCCGGGCGGGCTATGTCGTCGTGCTGCACGTGGTCATGGTTCCCGTCGAACTGTCCGTCGCCCGCGTCGCGGTACGCGTCACCGAGGGTGGGCACGACGTTCCGGAGGACAAGATCCGCGAACGCTTCGATCGGTTGTGGGCGTTGGTAGCCGAAGCGATTCGGCGCTCGCATCATGCCACGGTGTACGACAATTCCGCCCCCGACGTCACCCGCATCGCAGCGAGGTTCGTCGAGGGCGATCTTGTCGGTGACACCACTTGGCCTACATGGGCACCCGCAGAGCTACGACCGTAGAACTCAGCGAGCCGGTGCGAACGCCGCTTCGAACGCGTCCAACGCGGCGTCCGGATCTCCGGACGCCCAGGCTTCCATTCCGACCACACCGGAGTAGCCGATCTTCTTCAGCGCCGATGCCACTGCGCTGTAATTGATTTCGCCCGTACCCGGTTCGCACCGGCCCGGTACATCGGCGACCTGGATCTCACCGATGTACGGCAAGGCCTCGGTGACCAACTCGATCAGGTTCCCTTCTCCGATCTGCGCGTGGTACAGGTCGAGATTCAGACGCAGATTCGGGTGATCGACTGCCTTGACCAACGCCAAGGTGTCCGACGCGGTCGCGAAGGGAGTACCGGGGTGGTCGACCGCGAGGTTGAGATTCTCGAGGACGAACGTCCGACCGGCGGCGGCGCCCAACTCGGCGATCTTGCCCAAAGTGTCTGCGGCAGTGAGCCACATCGACGGCGTCACGACCTCGACCGGCCGAACCGGAAGACCTCCGTCACCGAGACCCGTGCCGTGCAGGTTCAACCGTGGGCAGTCGAGCTTGTCGGCGACCTTCAAGGACTGCGCTGCAGTCGCGAGCAGTTCCTCGATACCGTCCGGCTCGGTCAGGTTCCCCGTGAGATAACCCGTCATCGACGAGAATTCGGCTCCGGATCCGGCGAGCGCATCGATGTCCTTGCTCGACCAGTCCCAGATCTCCACGAGCAGACCGCGTTCGGAGATGCGCTCGATGCGGTCCATCAGCGGCAGGTCCGAAAAGATCATCTCCGCGCACGCGGCGAGCGTCACTCCGCTCATGCGGACACCTCGACAGCCTGTCCTGTTGCGGCGCTGTCGATCGCGGCGAGCGCGATACTCAGCGCGATGCGGGCATCCTCGCCGGTGACCTGGGCCTGCGTTCCGTTCCGGATCGCGTCGACGAACGCGATGAACTCGCCGAGGTACGCGCTGCGCAGCAGATCCGTGTCGCGGCGTGCGGTGTCGATACCGATACCCTCGGGGCCGTAGTACGTCATGTTGCTCGTCAACGAATCTCCCATGGTGACCATGCCACCGGATCCGAACACCTCACCGCGCACGTCGTAGCCGTACAGGGCACTGAAGTTCGCTTCCGCCACGGCAATTGCGCCGTTGTCGAACTCGACCGTCACCACCGCGGTGTCGAGATGACCGTCCGCTTTGGCGTCGGGACGGATCAACGCGTCGGCGATCGCTGTCACGCGCTTGGGGCGCGCGCCCGGGTTCAGGAAGCACAGCGCGTCGAAGTCGTGAATCAAGGTCTCGAGGAAGATCGTTCCCGGTGGGATACGCGCCGGATCGGCGGAGAACGGTCCGGGATCGCGGGTGACCGAGCGGAGCAACTGCGGAGTGCCGACGCGTCCCGCATCGATCGCGGAGCGGGCCGCGATCCATCCCGGCGCGAATCGTCGGTTGAACCCGACCTGAAGGACGACGCCTGCTTCCTTCGCTGCGGCGATCGCTCGGTCCGCGTCGGCGAGGGTCACGGCCATCGGCTTCTCGACGAACACGTGCTTGCCGGCCGCAGCAGCCTGAACGACCAGGTCCGTGTGGGTGCGGGCGGGCGTCGTGATGAGTACTGCGTCGACGTCCGGGCGCGCGAGCACGGCGTCGGCCGACCGCTCGACGACGTCCACGTCGAGATCGGCGGCGAGACGCTCGGCGTTGGGCGTCGGGTCGACGACGGCAACCAACGTGGCACCGGGGACATGGTTCGCGACGAGCTCGGCGTGGCTCGAACCGATCCGGCCTGCGCCGATCAGTGCCATACGCACCGGGGATTTCTTGGACATCAGTTGCTCCGACACTCGGGAAGAAGGACTAGAACGTACTACTGTTACGTTCTAGTGGACGATGCTAGGGCTGCTGATCGGTCCGGTCAAGACCGGGCTCGCCCCGACACGTTCCGAGGCGGACGAGGAACGAAACGCGACACTCGACGAATGACGTCGCGGTATTCCGGGCGACGTTCGAGACTGCGCTGTTCCATCATCGGAATGCTCGCGCCCTGGAACATCGCCAGCATGACGGCGGCACCCGACAGCACCCACCACGCACCAGGACAGGCCGCGAGCCCGAACAGACCGAACGACAACCACACCCCGAACTCGCCGAAATAGTTCGGATGCCTCGACCATGACCACAGCCCGCGATCCATGACCTGCCCCGGCGACCTCCGTGCCACGAAGCGCCGCATTTGCAGATCCGCAATGGTTTCGATGGACAACGCCCCGACACCGACGACGAACGCGACGACGTCGAGCACACCGAACGGCTCACCCGCGCGCGTCGCGACGACGTAGACCGGGATCAGGCCGGCGAACACCTGAAGCGTCGGAAAGATGTGAATTGCAACGAGATCCGCGATCGGACCGAACCGTCCCGCACGCGCACGAAGCAGCGGGTATCGCCAATCCTCCTGCTGCAGAACGCGAAAGCCGACAATCCAGTTGCCGGTCAACCGGATCGACCAGGCCAGCATGACCGTCATCATCAGCCACCAGCGGACCGCGTCGACGTCGGAGCCCGCGTCGAGCCACCAGTAGAACGCCAGAAGCGGCGGGATGACGCTCCAGAAAGCGTCGTAGACACTGGAATTCCGATACAGCCGACTGGCCACGAAGATGATCGCCGTCGCGATCAGATCGGCGATGAGGCCGTCGAGCCACAGCAGGCCGGTGTCCGGACCCCATACGAGCCAGACGTATCCCGCCGCGATCGCGACGGCGTAGGCCATCGTTATTCGACCGAGCGAGACGACCCGACTCATGGACGCACTGTAGTGCGCGGTCCGTGCTCGTACGGCCGAATCGCGACCGTCAGCGCTGGTTCAGCTCGACCGCGCTGCTGATCAGAGCCGAGAAGGCGTCGGCGTCGAGGATGTCGTTCTCACGAATGTCCACCGCCCGACGCGTCCCCGCGTCGAGACTGGCGTTGAACACTCCGGCCGGGTCGTCGAGCGACGCACCCTTGGCGAACGTGACCTTGACCTTGTCCTTGTAGGTCTCGACCGTGCAGAGGAGACCACCCAGGTAGAAGGTGGGCACACCGTCGGGGTTCGACGCCTTCTTCCACTTGGCTTCCTCGGTGACGCCCGGTGCGGCGGCCTCGATCAGGGTGCGGATCTTCGACACGGTCTCTGCTCGCCAGTCATCGCTCATGGGCGATCACTGTAGTGCTCTCGTGTTCGTTCACGTCCAGTACAACATCCGAGCCTGCGGCAGAACGCGGTCCACCTCGCCCGAGAACCACGACCGCATCTCGCTCATGATTTCTCGCGGATAGACGTACTTGACGCCCCCGAACTTGGACCGCTTCGCCGACCGCGAGTCCTCGTCCATCTCGAGCTTCGTGCCGGGATACCACCCGAGAAGGACGTCCTTGCTCGACGGCGTGAAGCGGTGCGTGATGGCCTCGACCGTCAGATCGACGTCCGGTACGTCGGCGAGTGCGTCGGCGACGTCGGACAGCAGGCGGCCGTACTGCTCACGCCATTCCGGTACGGGCATGATGGGCGCGATCGTCAGCCCGACGCGGTAACCGGCGAGCGCCAGCGAGCGCAGAGCCTCGATCCGAGCGGGCATTCGCGCGGTTCCGCCCTCGAAGCGGTTGCCGATGTCGGCGGCGTTCACCGAGACCCGAACTCTGGTGCGGCCACCGTGGTCGAGCGTCACCAGCTCGGCGACGTCGTCGAACTTGGTCGTGAAACGTAGGGACACGTCGTTGCCGAACTCACCCGCGCCGACCCTGGAGATCGCGGCCGCGAGCGAGCCCGTCACGTGCTCGATTCCCAGTGGATCGGTGTAGCAGGACATTTCGAATGTCGTGCCCTCATGTCCGCGCTCGGTGGTGCCGGAAGTGAGGGTGCCGCGGCCCGCGTGGGTCGCGATGGGCGCCAACACGTCGTCGAGATTCGCGAACACCCGCGTCACGGGCGGGCCGGACAACGACCCCGCCAGATAGCAGTACTGGCAGTGCGCGGGGCAGCCTTTGGCGAGGTCGATTCGCCAATCCGCGCTGGGTGGAATCGGCTGCGGCTTCAGCGCGCTCGGAGGCGCCACGACGACGGCGAGGGTGGATTTGGCGCGCGCGTACGTCTCGCGTTCGGTCTCACCGCGGAGGCCGGTCAGCCGGTTCGAGGTCAAGAAGTCGATGTCGGCGACGCCTGCCGCCTCGCAACGCCGAACGATCTCCGCCGTGTGCGGTAGATCTGCGGCGGCCGCGGTGATCAGGACGTGCTTCGGAGTCCAGATTCGGGTGGGCACAATCAGTGTCTGAGTCATTGCCTCGTTCAACACTCTCGGCAGTCTTGAGGGACGGTGCCCGCCAGTGCGCCTCTCGGCAAGCGGCCGCTCGTGGCGGCAATTCTGGGGTGGTACCCGGGGCATTGGATCGGGCACCGTCGAGTTGTTCAACGGCAACGGTCGCGTCGGCATTCCGCACTACAGGCCGATGAACTGTGAAGTGCGCCGCAGCCGTTACACCGCGTCGGCGTCCACCGGGTCCACGAGTTCAGGGATGAGCATGTCGCTTCGAACGAGAAACGGATACGCCCCGCTGCCGTGTGATTCGTTCTGTACCAGGACGAGACCGTCGTCGCGTACTTCACGCACGGTGACCACGACAGTGTTCGCCCCCGCAGTGAAGTGACAACGGTCGCCGGTGTCCATTCCGCATCCATACCCCGACCCGGACGAAGTAACACACTGCTTTTCCGTGTGACGCGTAGGGAGCCGAACTAGGGGGTAGTTGGCTACGGTGCCCGAACTTCCGGAAGTAGAGAATGCCCGCCAAGTCGTCGAGAAGGCACTGGGCAGGGTCATCGTCGACATCGACGACACGGATACCTTCGAATGCCGGCCGCACAATCCGGGTGACATCGAACGAGCACTGAAGGGCGGGATGCTCACCGAGGCGTGTCGACGCGGTAAGGCGATGTGGTGCGAGACCGAGACAGCGGACGGCGAGGCCGGGCCTACCCTCGGAATCCACCTCGGCATGGGCGGGCGCATCATCGTGACCGCGCCCGACGGGGAGCAGTCGTCGACATACGGCGGTGGCGACCCGCACGTCGGTGAACGTGACACCGACAAGCCGGAGTGGACGCGGTTCGCCATCACGTTCGATGACGGTGGTCAGCTCCGACTGTTCGACAAGCGACGACTGGGCCGGGTACGGCTCGAACCGGACATCGATGCGTTGGGACCCGATGCCGCCGAGATCTCGCGTAACGACTTCCGAGAGCGAATCGGCTCCAGCGCAGCACCGGTGAAGGCACGACTGCTCGACCAGGCGGTCATCGCCGGGATCGGCAACCTGCTCGCCGACGACATTCTCTGGCAGTGCGCTCTCTCCCCGTCTCGCCGTGCCAAGACCTTGACGACGGACGAGCTCGACGAGCTACGGGTGGTGCTGCGGCGGGCCATCAGGTCCGCGATCCGCAAGGGCGGCGTCCATACCGCCGAGATCATTCCGTTCCGCAAGGCCGACGCCACCTGCCCTCGCTGCGGATCACCGATGGCCCGCGGAACCGTGGGCGGGCGAACCACCTGGTGGTGTTCGAACGAACAATCGTGAAAGGCAGGGCAACACAGCTCGGCGCAGAATGCGAACGTGAAAGCCGTTGAGGCCGACGCGACTTCGTGACGACCTCCGTCGACCTCTGGGTTTTCACGACAGAGCAGCTGAATCCGCTACGCCCAGAGCCAGCTCGGCCACATCACGCAATTGCTGTTCGCTGGCGCCGTCGCGGGCATACGAGGACAAACCGACCAGCACCACATGTGCGAAGGCCGCAACGGTGTCCGCGTCCACCGTTCCCTCACCACTGCCTGCCACGTCCCTCAACCGGGCAGCGGTGATTGCACGGTTCTGTTCACGGTTCTTCGCCAACTTCGGCTCGGTGTTCACCAGACATCCCCTCGGATGTTCCGCACTGGCGTACTCATGCGACGCGCGGTCGAACATCGCTTCGAGCACCCCACGCAGGCTCGTCCCGGCCGTTCCGGCGGTGGTGATCGACTCCGGACTGGCCTCGTAGCGCGCAACAGCCTCCGCGTAGAGCGTCTGCTTGTCCCCGAAAGCCGCGTACAGACTGGGAGCCGAAATCCCGAGCCCCCGACTCAGATCACTGATCGAGGTCAGCTCGTAACCGCGCTCCCAGAACATGCGCATCGCTTTGTCGAGTGCAGCATCCCGATCGAAACTCCGAGGTCGGCCCATCTTCGAATTGTATATCGATCACTACAGATGTGCTAACGTTTTGTAGCGACCACTACAGATCCCGGTCGCCATCCACTCGAGATAGGAACCCATGAGCACCACTGAGAGAACAGCAACAGCCTGGTCGACGAGACGAGCGATGAATTCGAACGCCTGCTCCGCGGTCATCGAAGACACGGCCCGGCAACGCGCAGGCGCAGTGAGGTACAGGGCGGAGCGGCCGGTCACCGGATGTTCGAGCGCCAGGGGGTGATCGGCCGAACCTTCGATCCCGGCGAGACCGGTGACGGTATGGGTGACACTCGCCCCGTCGACGATTTTCCTGTCGTCGGCCGACAGAGTGTCGTAGGCGCGGTACTGGTTGCTGAAGAGGGTCTGCCCGCCCTGCTCGGGCACATCGACCGCGCGGAGCGCCGTGTACGCCGGCGGATGGGGAACATAGGTGGTGTCGACGTGAAACGTCGACTTGGGCGGTGTGCTCCGGCCGACGTTCGTGACGACGTTCAGATCGGGAAAGCCGTCGACGGGGGTTTCTCCGTCGGTGAATTGCAGATCACCGAAAGACTGTACGAACGCGAGGAATTCGTCGTTTCCGACGTGTTGGTCGGGCAGAATCGCGACGCCGTGCTCGGCAAGAAGTGTGCGTAGCTCGTCGGCGTCCCGCGGGTTCAGCGCTCCCACCGAGATGCCGGATACGCATACTCCGAGGGGGTGCAGTGCTTCGTGTTTCATCGCCCTGGCCTTTCGTTCTTCAGTTCCCGCAGCGAGAGCGCGAACAGTTCGGTGACGGACATGCCGGCAGCCGACGCCATCACCGCGATCACGCTTCCCGGTGAGTACGAGCAATACAGTCCGGCCTCGAGGAACCACGGATTGCCGTCGGGGTCGATACGAAAATCGAACAGACCGTAGTGCCTGCATCCGAGCGCATCGTATGCCGCTCGCGCTGCGGCCCACACGCTTTCGGTGACCGGGTCGTCCGCGTCGACGATCCACGCCTTGGTCGAATTCTTCGCAACGAGGTACAGGTCGCCGTCAGCGGAACGGCCCAGTTTGTCCGCCCGACTACGAATCGGGTTGGCGTCGTCGACGGCATATTCCTCGAGAGGCAGACACACCAGTTCGCCGTCCCGTTCGATGATCCCGCAGCGAACCTCCCGGCCGAGCGGTACGTACGCTTCGACCAACGCGGCGTCCGAATACCGAAGCGCCTCGCGTACCGCGGCATCGAGATTCGAATTATCCTCGACGACATCGACGCCGACGGAATTGTCGGAATCCACCGGCTTGACGACGACCGGAAACGGAACCGTCGTCGCGCCGGGGGCACGTAGCACTTCACCCTGCGGAACCGAGACTCCTGCCGCAGCCACGACGGCTCGCGCGATGTTCTTGTCGGCGGTCATGGCCATCACGGCCGGGCGGTTCCCGAGGACCGGCACCGACAGCAGATCGAACATCGATCGATACGTGGTCATGCCCGGAAGGCAGAACATCTGCGGCACAACGACATCGATGTGCAACGACGCGATCCGCTCGATGGCCTGCGCGACGGTCAGGTTCCCCTCGTCCACGGCAGCATCGAGACTCTCGACGAACTGCCACCGTCCGCCGGGCGTCACGACGGCGATGTGGACGCGATACTCGGGGTCGTCGGACACGGCGTCCAGAAACCCTGTGGCGTACACCGCCGAGAGATCGGCATGAAACCGGTCGACGGCCGAACCGACCAGCGCGAGCACGGTCGTCGTCATCAGTCCCCTCCGAGTTCGACGAGTTTGCCGATGTTGAAATCGATGCGAGACCAGCTACCGCCGGCCAGCACATTCTTCAGCAGTAGCGTCGGAATCTGCAGGTGGTGCACCAGGAAGTACGGCAGCGGGTCCCAGCGCGCGTAGATCGCGTCCGTTCCCTCTCGGATGATGCGCAAGCGGTGCGAGCGGTTCGGCTGAGTCAGCAGTCGCCACACTTCGTGGTAGATCCAGTACGTCGGTTTGGACTGCGGCGTCGGGACCACCGCTTCGTCGTTCTTCGCGAGATATGCGTTCGCCAACTCGTCGTGGTCGTAGAACATCGTGATGGCAGAGTGGGTGCGCGGGTTGCACTCGATCGCGTACACCCGGCCGTCGCTGCTCTCGATGAAGTCGAACGACAGCTGCCCGGTCACCCCGATCCCGCTGACGAAACGTTCGACCCAGGAACGGATCTCGGGCTTGTCCACCATCGCATAGTTGACCTGGAACGCGGACGATTCGCAACATGCGTACACCGTCAGGGCCCCGTCGCGCACCGTTCCGTGGGTGCAGTACTCCTGACCCGAGACGAACTCCTGCAGAATCCACGGGTCGTCCTCGGAAATATCGAGGCTGCGGGCGAATTCGAGGTTGCGCTCCGGAGTTCGATCCGACAGCCGCGTCAGATCCATTCTGCCGACGGGGTTGTACGCAATGCGTTTGAGGATGTACTCGCGCCCCGGTGGGAAATCGAATTCCGCGATCTGTTCCGGGCTCGTGATGCGTCGCCAGTCCGGTACGGAAAGCCCCATGGCAGCAGCGGTTTCCGAGAACGTCGACTTGTCGTCGAGCATGCGGACGATCTCGGAGTCGCCGTGAACCACCTCGCACACGTCGTCGAGCACGTGTTTGGCGTCGGCGTCGTGGACGCTGGCGGCGGGGCTCGCGACGGGCACGAACACGTCCACGCCCTCGCGCAGCGCGACGTCACGCAACGCGCCGGCGTAACCGGGATCCGTCGGATCGGGGATGCAGTGGAACGCGTCCACCGCACGCGAGAACCGGTGGCCGGTGAGCCGGTATTTGGCCGACTCGACTAGAACCACACGGTGGCCCGCACGGTGGAACGCGCGGGCCAGACTCAACGACTTGGTCATCTTCCCGCCGCTCACCATCACCGTGCGTCCCGACGGGCGAGCGGCTACCCGTCGTCGATCGAGAAGTGACAGGCCGACGACGGCCAAGTCGACGGGCATCGTGACGGCCAGTGCGCCGAGCGCACCGACCGTCCGAGCCATCGCTGCGAACTGCATGGTCGGTTACGCCTCCACTCGCCGAATCAAGGTCACGCCGTCTCGTAACGGAAGCAGAACCTGCTCGACGCGCGGGTCCTCGGTGACGAACGTGTTGAACGCCTCGACCGCATCACCGTTGGCGGTTCGGTACGCCGCATCTGCGTACGGAGTGCCCTGGAGCAGGGTGTTGTCGACCGCGACGATGGCGCCCGGGGCCAGCAGATCACTGTCCATCAGGTGCCGGTAGTAGTCGAGGTAGCCCGTCTTGTCCGCGTCGATGAACACGAGATCGAACCGACCGGAAAGCCGGTGCAGCGTCTCGAGGGCCGGGCCGACTTCGACCGAAATTCGGCTACCGGCCGGTGATTGGGCGAAGCACTCCCGGGCGAAGTCCGCGACGAATCGGTCGACTTCGCACGCCACCACTTCGCCGCCGTCGGGAAGAGCTTCGGCCATCGCCAGAGCCGAATAGCCGGTGAACATCCCGATCTCGAGCACCCGCCGAGCTCTGGTCATGTGCACCAGGAATTTCAGCGCCTGGCCTTCCACATGGCCGGACAACATCTCCTGTTCGAGCGGGCCGGAACCGGACACGACGGTCCGTGAGTCCCAGTCCAATCCGAGTGTGCGACGGGACAACTCGGCCAACGCCGACGATTCGCGCGTCGTGTGCCGGTCGAGATACGGGTCGAGTCCGTCGGCGAGGTCGCGCGCCCGCCGCAGCCGGCGGGCGAACTCCTCCCCGACATCACCGGCGTCCAACGCCTCCACGAGCTCGCGAAGTTCTTTCCCGAGAATGGTCGTCGGCGTCACCGGGCGGGAGGTGCGGACGGCACCGTCGGTCATGTGTGGGCACCGGTGAACATGTCGATTCCCGCTCCACCACGGTCGAATTCGAGACAGATCTTCTTGTGGAGGGCGAGCGCGTCGGACAGCTCTTCCGTCGTCAGGTCGTTGAGGAACCGGCACGATCCGATGGGATCGGGAACCGCGGCGCGCAGGATGCCGTCGCGAGTCCTCAGGATCGATGCGGTGGCGTCGGCGAGAAGCTCGGGGGTCAGGTGATCGCTGTCGAGAGCAAGGCCGAGTCGGCTCATGACACCGAGAATGCGGTCGCGCTCCGACGTCGAGATCAAACCGCGTTGCTCGGCGACCGTCGTCGACAACGCCATGTCGATGTTGATCGCGTGACCGTGGAAGAACGGCGCAGGAGGCGTGAGCTCCAAGGTGGGACTCCACGTGTGTCCGAAGGCGATGACACGGTCGAGCTCGATCTCGTGAAGGTTGGGCGCTTCGAGCTCGAGCATCGTCTCGATTGCCTGGTACGTCAGGCGATCAGCCACGGCACGCAGCTCGGGGGTGCCGCCCGAGTGGCCGAACTTCGTGGAAAGCAGTTCTGCGCCATGCTGATCCAGCATGTCGAAGATCGCGCTGTTGCCGACGACGGAGATCTTGATCAGCTCGGCCATGCCGTTCCGAATCTGATCCTCGGGCAACGTGGCGAGAAACGAGAAGTCCAACAGAACCTTCTGCGACGCGTGATATGCACCGAGTCGGTTCTTGTGCTTGCCGTAGTTGACCGCGACCTTGATGGACACGCTGGCGTCGATCAGACCGATCAACGTGGTGGGGATACGGATGTAGGGCGTGTTTCGACGGTAGCTGGCACACGCGAAGCCCGCCACGTCGGTGGTCAGTCCACCGCCGACCACCAGCACCGGCTCGGTCCGGACCAGTCCGAATGCGTCGAATTCACCGACGATCCGCTCGAACGTCTCCAGAGACTTCGCGGTTTCGGCGATCGTGACCGGTACGACGGTCAGTGCGATCTCGTAGTGGTCGAAGTAGGCGCGCGCACGATCGCCGTACAGCGCGTGCACGGTCTCGTCGACGACCATCAGGCATCGTCCGTACTGTCGATAGCTCTCTGCCAGTTCGGGATTCGCGACGTCGAAGACACCGTCGACGTAGAGCAGGTCGTATTCGATCCGCTCGTAGCCCTCGACGTGAAAGGCGCGGTCGGTTGCCGTGACCTGGGCTTGCATGTTGCTCATGAAACAGTCCTCTCTTGTCCGCGACCGGATCTCACTCGCGTCCTTCTGCCCACCGAACGAGCTGGTCCGGATCAAGGCGGTCGACGGTGGCCACCGCGGCCGAGAAGTCCCCTCCGCCTGTGTTCGAGTTCGGGAATGCAACGCATCGGATCGACGCGGCCGACGCCGACTCGACTCCGCCGACGTTGTCCTCGATGGCGATGCAATCGGCTGCGTTCTCGCCGAGCCCGTCGACGGCGACCCGGTACGCATCCGGATCGGGCTTGACCTCGGCCACCGTGGTCTTGTCGACGACGATGTCGAACGATGCCGCGCTGAGCTCTTCGAACGAATCGAGCAACGCGGACACGTTGTCCGGCGACGTGGTCGTCACCAGTCCCAGCTTGAAACCGTGGTCACGTGCAGCGGCGACGGTGGCGAGCACGCCCGGGCGCGGTTCGATACCCTCCGTGGCAAGCAGCTTGCGAAAGAGCTCGGACTTGGTCGAATGCACTGCGGCGGAATCGACTTCCTGGCCGCGAGACGACGCGTAGTCGGCGATACGTGCGGCGCCACCGTTGCTGGTGAGCATCTCGGAGTATTCCTCGCGTGACCAGTTCCAGTCCAGGCCGTGTTCGGCGAACGCGTCGTTGAACGCGCGCCGCTGGAGCTCGGACGTGTCGGCCAGCGTACTGATGGATCCGAAAAGTAGTGCAGTCATGTGTGAGTCCTCGAGGAAGTTGTGAACCGGGTCGTTCTGGTCACCGTCGTGACACGGCGTGTTCGGATAGAGCCGGCAATGCGTTTTCGTCGATCACCGACCAACTGCTTCAAGCCCACTCTGTCGGCGGCGAGTGTCGGCATCACGCCTGCGAACATCACGGATGCATCACGAAATGTCACGGCCGGATAACGGCCCTCGCGGGTGCGTCGGAGCGACCAGGATTCGAATCGACCGTTCACGGGCACAGCTTGTACAACCTCGGACTGTTCCCGGGAACGGCTCGCGGCCAGGTGCTGCCGGTTCAATCAGCAGCCGGCAGCACCGTTCGCGCGGCACGCCTTGCACCAACGACGTGCGCGCGATGCGCGTTGCCGGGTTCCCTACCCTCTAGACTGACCGCGTCGGTCACGACGATCGGTGCATGACAGGAGTTCAGGGAATTCGACGATGGTGAACCCCCAGGAGGCCGACAGCGCGTCCGACCGCGCGTATCGAGTGATTCGCGATCACATTCTCGACGGCACTCATTCGACCGGAACGATGTTGGGCGAATCCACGCTGGCCTCGAGCCTCGGGGTCAGCCGGACGCCCGTTCGGGTCGCGCTCGCCCGGCTACAGGACGAGGGTTGGATCACCGTGTACCCCAAGCGCGGCGCGCTGGTGAACGGGTTGACCGAGCGAGCGGCCGTCGAACTCGCAGACGCACGCTTTCTGCTCGAGACCACCTCGGTCGGACGTGCTGCACCACATCAGCGCAGCAGCCTCGCCGATCGTCTGGAACTGTCCATCGCGCAGCAGCGGGACGCATTCGAGCGCGAGGATCTGCGTGCGTTCATCGAACTGACGCTGCGGTTCCACCGCGGCTTCGTCGAGGCGTGCGGGAACGACGTGCTACTGGAACTCTACGATCGACTGTCCGACCGGCATCGGTTCCTGTTGTTCGCCGCCGGTGATCGACTTCGCGCCCGCTGCAACCACATCATCGACGAACACGTACAGCTCACGAGCCTTCTCCGAGAAGGCGACGAGGCCGCTTTCGCCGACGTGTTGCGAAGCCACATCGCAGAAGTCAGCCTGGGCTCGTCCGTCGCTTCGGCGACCGTTCGCTCGGATCCTCAACGACCCATCGAATAGAACTTTTCGTTCGGTCGCAGTGCCGCGAGATGAGCAATTCGGTTGGACGCAGCGAAGAACGCCGTGATGGAGCCGATATCCCAGATTTCGTCCTCGGTCAGCCCTGCTTCGCGCGCGGCATCGATGTCCTTCGACGCGAATCGCTCGGGTTCACGAGTCAACGCCAGAGCCAGATCGACAATGGCGCGGTGGCGGGGCTCCAGCCGAGCACGTTCGGGATTCGTCGCCACACTGTCGGCGATCAACGCGTCCTTCATGCGTACCCGCAGAATCGCGCCATGGGCGACGACACAGTATTCGCATCTGTTGAGACCGGATGTCGCCACTACGATCAGCTCACGTTCGGCCTTCGTCAGGCCGTCGTTCCGATCCATCAAGATGTCGTGGTAATCGAGAAATGCGCGTAGTTCGTCCGGGCGATGGCCGAGCGCGAGAAAGATGTTCGGAACGAAACCGGACTTCTCGGCAATACCTTCGATTCTTTCGCGTAGGTCCGATGGAAGATCGGAAAGATTGACTACCGGGAATCTGCTGATGGACATGTGAGCCTTTCTGATGGTCGACCTTCTCGTACTGAAATACCCGCGCCCGACGCCGTGCTCGCCGCGGTTCTCCTTTCTGCTCTGCGTTGTCCGTAGTTCATCCCCCATCGGCACAATGCCGTGCACCCAGCGAGGACCGCCAGGGCGACCCATACCGACGGATCGTTGCCGTCAGGGTCCAATTGCGTTGCGAGGAGGGGCAATCCGAATCCGAGATAGGACACGACATAGAAGACGCCCAATGCTCGTGCGCGTCGATGCGGACGGGTGTATCGACTGATGTCCAGAAGCCCTCGGCGCAGACAGAAACCGTACGCGGCGCCCAGAAGCACGCCGCACACTCCCAGTTCCGCGAAACTCGCACTCGCGCCGCCGAAGCCGACGACCGACATCCCCACGCACGCCGCGGCAGGGCCGACGACACCGATCCAGGAACCCCAATCGAGAACGCGTGCCACAGTTTGTACGATCATCGCGCTGCCCAGACACAGAGCTGCAGCGAGTCCGGTCGTCATCGACGGCGACAAGGCTGTGTCCGGCAATCTGGTCGGCAGAACGACGAAAACGGCTGTCGCGCACGAGAAGATCCACAGTGCCTGCGGCAAAGCGTAGGCAAGCGCCACCGTCACAGGCCGGTCCTGATCCGACGTTCGATCATCGCTCGCATCCCCCACAGTCACGGGGTACGGGGAACTCCGGTGTCTGCTCGCGACGGCCGTGACGACGAGCATGCAGCAGATCGACACAGCGGACAGAAGAAATGCAACATGCGTGACGTGTAGCCCGAGTTCGACGAGACCGCCCGAAATCACCGGTCCGACAGCGAATCCCGCGGTCAGGGCCACACCGGCCGACGTAGTTCCTGATGTCTCGTTCAGCGAACCCGCCCAGGCAGTGCCCGCAACCATCACCAATCCGGCACCGACGCCTACAGCCAGCCGACCGACGAGCAAGCCGGCAGGACCGTGTTCGAACGCCATCGACGCAGTACCGGACAGCACGACGGCCGCGCCCGCCAACGCCACCGCGCGATTCCCGAGCCGGTCGGCGAGCATTCCCCCACCGAGCAGACCCGGTAGCAACCCCAGCGCGTAGACACCGAACACCACCGACAGGAACGCTCGCGACAACCCCTCTTCGACGATCAGAACGGGCATGACGGCAGCGAAATGATTCGCCGCCCACCCCGTGACGAAGAGCAGAGCAAGCACGGCCGGGAAGATTCGACCCACGCCGGCACCGAGCCGTCGGCTCTTCACCATGAAACTAGGATACATGATGTATCCTAGTTATCGACGGCTTTCAGCGGAGGTGCGGGACCGGCGCCGAATCGATACGTCACTCGGGGCTGCAGTTGCCGCCGTGGGCCGTGACCCATGCGATGTCCACTGGATCGTCACTGGTCAAAATTTGCATGTCCTCGCCACCGTCGCATGTGCACAACGCGATCGACACCGAACTACCGGTGTTCGACAAGAACCGCCACGTGCCGCCGCTGTCGACCCAACGAACCACAGTGGGCACGAAGTCGTCGTCCATGTCGCACTCCGTTCCGGCCGCACGCTGCCGACGGCATCAGGACTCATACTAAGCAGCGGCGAGTCGTCTTCTCGCTGACCATCGGAAGCATCGGCCTCGGACGGCGGACTGTGCAGCCCCGGGTGTTCGGAAAGGGATTGCTCATGCATACTGCAGGTCTGCACAAGCAAGCCAGTCATCGGGGGAAGCCGGTCGAAATCCGGCGCTGACCCGCAACGGTGGGCTGCCCAGCTTTCAGGGGTGGCGAGTCCGATTACCCGATGAGTGGTGTGCGACAACCTATTCGTCGTGGTCTACGAATCGGCAGTCCAGCTCGTGGCGATTCGTGCTGCGCGCTGACTCTCACTTCGTGGCTCTGAGCTCCAAGCGAGGTTCTCATGTCACGTTCCACCCCCACCATCGTCCAGACGGCCGCCCTCTGTGCATCGTTTGCGCTCGTTCTGGCCGGTTGTTCGCGCGGCGACACCGTCGACACCGCGTCCGAATCCCCGGTGTTCGACGAGCCCGTCTCGATCACCAACTGCGATCTCACGCAGCAGTTCGACGCGCCGCCGCAGCGCATCGTCTCCATGAACGACCACGTCACCGAAGTCCTCATCGAGATGGGCGTCGCAGACCGCATCGTCGGCATGGGCTACCGCAACGCGACACCCACCCCCGATACTGCCGAGGCATTCTCCCGAATTCCGGGACTTGCCGACGAATACCCGACCAAGGAGCAGATTCTCGATCTCGACCCGGACTTGGTCGTCGGCGGCATGCGCAGCGCATTCAACGACAAGGAAGGTCGATCCCGCGAGTCGTTCGCCGACGTCGGAATACCTACGTTCCTGTTCTCCGAGTACTGCGGATCCGGCTTTCCCGACATCGGCATGCTCGAACAGGACTACACACAACTCGGGCAAGTGCTCGACGCCGAGGACGCAGCTCGGACGGTCACCGACGGTGTCGTCGCGCAGCTGACCGAGATCGGCGACACGCTCGCAGGCGCGGCGCCGACGCCGACGTTCTTCTACGACTCCGGCGAAGACGCACCCACCACGATCGGTGGAGTCGGCGTCGGGCAACTCATCGGTGACTATGCAGGCGCGGCCAACATCTTTCCCGAGGGCGAGCGCCCCTACCTGGACACCACGTGGGAGCTCATCGGCGAACGCGCGCCGCAGGCAATCGTCGTTCTCGACTACGGCGACACCACGGCACAGGACAAGATCGACTACTTGAAGAACCAGCCGATCATGGCAACCACACCTGCCGTGCAGTCGAACACCTTCATCGTGGTGCCACTCGACGATTTCTTCGAAAGTCCTCGCCTCGTCACCAGCGTCGACACCATCGCGCGAGCGCTGCACCCGGACAGGTTCACCTCCTGATGACCGCCGTTGTCGAAAAGCCGACTGCTGCACGGACAACCGCGTCACCACGGCGGTCCACGCTCGGCTTCGGAGCTTTGATTTTCGGCCTGATCGCGGCGCTGTTGCTGGCGATCGCGGCAGCAGTGTCGTTCGGGTCGGTGCGTATTCCGATCGGCGACGTCTGGGCAATCGTCGCGCATCGTGCGATGCCCGGCGCGTTCGAGTCCTGGTGGAGCGAGACAAGGGAAGTCATCGTCGTCGAGTCCCGCCTGCCGCGATCGTTGACGGCCGCAGTCGTCGGAGCCGCGCTCGCAATGGCGGGCGGTGTCGCACAGGCTGTCACGCGCAACCCGCTGGCCGATCCCTATCTCCTCGGGGTGTCTTCGGGCGCGGGTTTCGGTGTGGTGCTGGTGATGACGATGGGCGTCGGAGCAGGCCTGCTCGGCGTGTTCACCATTCCTGCGGCCGCATTCATCGGAGCGATGATTCCGCTCTTCCTGGCCTTGCTGATCGGCGGTCGGTACCCGCAGTCGACGGCGATCGTTCTTGTCGGCGTCGCACTGGGAAGTGTGTTCTCGGCGTTGATCACGTTCACACTGCTGGTCTTCGCGGACGAGCACACCCTGGGCGGTGTGTTGCATTGGCTTGCGGGAGGATTCGGTGACGCGCGATGGGCGACACTCACCTTCCCCGCCGTCGCGCTGCTTGTCATCGGCGTCTTGTTGTTGCTCAGCGCGCCACGCATGGACCTGCTGAAGACCGGTGACGACGGGGCCGCCGCCCTCGGTCTGAATGTACGACGCTTCCGCGTGATCCAGCTTCTCGCCGTCTCGATGCTGGCCGGCGCAGCCGTATCGGTCGGTGGCGGAATCGGATTCGTCGGGTTGCTCGTCCCGCATCTGGCCGGCTACATCGTCGGCACCCGCGCGATCAGACTGCTACCGGTCGCGGCCTTGCTCGGGGCGATCGCACTGGTCGGCGCCGACACCCTCGCCCGCTCGATCGCACGCAGCACCGAAGTGCCGGTCGGTGTCGTCACGGCACTGGTCGGAGCACCGATCTTCGTGTTCATGCTCTACCGCCAGTACGGAAAGGCAGTCCGGTGACTCTGTCCGTTCACAACGTCGCCGTCAGTCTCGGCAATCGAGAAGTGCTGCACGGCATAGATTTCGAGGTGCAGCCCGGCCAGATATTGGGTCTCGTCGGACCCAACGGATCCGGCAAGACGACCGCCCTTCGATGCTGCTACCGCGCGTTGACCCCGACGGCCGGGACCGTGCTGGTCGACGCCGTCGATGCCCACACGATGAAACGGTCCGAGCTCGCCCGCGCAGTCGGCGTCGGGACTCAGGAGCCGGAAGCATCTGCGGGCCTTACCGTTCGAGAGTCGGTTGCGCTGGGTCGGGTACCGCACCGCGGCTGGTTCGACCGCCCGACCACGTCGGACGACGCCATCGTCTCGACATGTCTGTCGCGTGTGGATCTGACAGACCTGGCCGACCGAGACGTGGCGGCCTTGTCCGGTGGCGAACGTCAACGCGTCGCCATCGCTCGTGCGCTTGCGCAACAACCACGAATTCTGTTGTTGGACGAGCCGACGAACCATCTCGATCTCCGTCATCAGCTCATCGTCATGAACGCGGTTCGGCAGCTCGCAGCAGAAGGTCTTGCGATCGTGGTCACCGTGCACGACCTACGGCTTGCGGTCGAATACTGCACGTCCTTGGCCGTTCTCGACGGCGGCTCCGTCGTGGCTGCAGGTCCGACGGCCGACGTACTCGGTGAACGATTGTTGGCGGAGGTGTTCGGGATCCGGGCCACCGTGTGCTCGGACCCTCGCCCCCGCATCGATATCGAGGGTCTGGCATGACCGTGTACGCGCCCACCGTCGCGACGGTACCGGCGCTCGCGGACTACCTCGACGGTCCGTTCGACCTCCCCGCCACGGTCATGCTCGACCCGACATGGATCCGCGCACGTGTCGACGACACTGGGCGGCGGTGGAACTGTGCCGACGACCGTGTGAACGGGACGTTGTGGTGGTACTCGGCCAGCTCCACTCTGGCGTTCGTCGCCGTCGCCACCGCGATGGTGACCGGCCGCGCAGCCAACCCCGACCTGCACACGTCTCGGACGTTCCTGAGACCGAACGGGTACCTCGGCGGAGTACACACCGACGATGTCGTGGGCCTTCCGGAACTGCCTGCCGCACTCGACAAGACCATGGGCGCTGTGATCGATGTCCTCGCGTCCGTGTCGGGGGCGCGCAGGCGCGCGTTGTGGGCGATCACCACCGACTCCATCGCCAACCGAGCGCTCGATGTCGGTGCCGCCCTGGGCGATCGGACGCGTGGGAGCACGTTCGCCGCGACCGTGATCGACAGCATGCCCTCGTCTCTGCCTGCACCCAGATTCGTCGACGTAGGTGGTCGCCGATTCACCCGTCGCTGCTCCTGCTGTCTCATCTACGAAACCTCCGGCGCCGACAAATGCAGCAGCTGCCCACGACGGGCACGTGAGGACCGTCGGGCGCGGCTGGAAGCCGTGGTCTGACGACCAGAAGTCAACTGGCCGCGCGTGACGCCAGAGCGGTGATGCGTAGGGCCCGGTTACGACGTTGATGTTCGGTCATCAGAGCGCGTGCCGCCTCGCTGTCGCGTTGTGCGACGGCGTCGGTGATGTCCGCGTGATCGGTGAGGTCGACGCTCAGGTCGGCGCTGGCGAAGTCCACGGTCGCATCGAACGAGGCGAGTTGGAGGTCCAATCGTTCGAGGAGTTCGGTGAAGATCGAACTGCGTGCCGTGGTGCGCAGCGTCAGATGCCAGCGGTGGTTCAGTTTCCGCGTCTCCGCTTCGCTTGCGTCGATCGAAGCCTGGTGCTGGATGAGGCGTAACGTCTCGAGATCCAGATCGCTTCGGTATTCCGCTGCAGCAGCGGCAGTTTCGGCCTCGAGAGCGCTTCTGGCGTCGACAATTCCGAGGACGTCCTCCGGTGTCCATATCCGCATGGTGAATCCCGAAGGGCCACGGGTGAGCAACCCGTCGTGTTCGAGATGGTGTAGCGCCTCGCGAATCGGAGTCTTGGACACACCGTATCGATCAGCGAGGGTCACGGGGTTGAGTACAGTGCCCGCCGGCCAGGTAGCAGCGACTACATCGGCACGAAGCCGGAGGTAATGCGGAGAGTTTCCGTCGACCTCCGATGTGTCCCGTCGATGTTCCACGCTGCCCCTTTCCTGTGTTTCAGCCCACCGTAGTCTTCCATATTTCCTACCGGTATGCTGGGATATACCGCGGAATACCATTGGACAATACGAGGAAGGGGTTTCGATGTCACACGTCGTGTTCGAGCCCCGTTTTCCCGTCCATCTGCCACGGCTGGTTCGACGAATCAGTGTCGACCTGATGCAGCACAGCACCGCGCGCTGTCCGCGCTGACATTCTTCTTTCCCATACCCGGCTGACGACCCGTGCCCGTGTCGTGCCCGGTGGACTCGTCACGCCTTCGCACCACTGCGCATTCCGTGGTGCCCCATTTCGAGAGGAACTCTCACAGCAGTGTCCGCACGTACAGATCAAATGAATTTGATGCTCTTCGCCAGCGGCACCGGATTTCACAATGCGGGCTGGCGATTGCCGGGAGGATTCGCCGAGCGGATCAACGATTTGCAGCCCTACGTCGAGATCGCGGAGGCCGCTGAACGCGCCAAGCTCGACGCTGTCGTCCTGCCTGACGCGTTGAGCATCACGGCCGCCTCCCTAGCCACCTATCCCGGTGCGAGGTTGGAACCGATTGTTCTGGCGTCCGCGCTTGTGGCCAGAACGCGACAGATCGGAATCATCACCACGCTTTCGACGACGTTCACCGATCCGTACACCGTTGCGCGACAGTTCGCTTCGATCGACCACATCGGTCGAGGCCGTGCCGGATGGAACATGGTGACCTCGACGTCGGGTGCCGAGAACTACGGCCTCGACGAACTCCCCGGTCACTCGGAACGGTACGCACGAGCAACCGAGTACCTGGATGTCGTCAAGGGGTTGTGGAGCGGGTGGGAGTCCGACGCCATCGTCGCAGACGTCGCAGGCGGACGGTACGCCGACCCAGCCAAGGTACACACGCTGGACCACCGCGGTGAATACTTCTCCGTCCGAGGACCATTGAACGTTACACCGATGCCGCAGGGCAGCCCGTTTCTGCTTCAGGCCGGATCATCCGACACCGGAACCGATTTCGCGGCCCTTCATGCCGAAGGTGTGTTCACTGCTCAGATCGGCGAGGAGGAATCTCGTCGTTTCTACGAGAAGTTCAAAGCCAAGGCCGCGGCGGCCGGGCGCGCCGACGTCGCAACTCGCGTCCTTCCAGGCATCACACCGATCATCGGAGACACCGAGACGGAGGCGCAGAAACTCGCCGACGATCTCGTCGAACTGTCCAACCTCGAGACCGGTCTGGCAGCTCTGTCTTCCAAACTCGGCGGAATCGACCTTTCCGGCCTTCCGCTGGACCGGCCGGTGCCGACCGAACTCCTGCCCGACGCTACGAGTATCGCCGGATTCCGCAGCCGCTTCGAGCATTACCGCGAACTGATCGTCGACCAAGGCTGGTCGCTTCGCAAGATGATCGACCTGGAATCTCGCAATCGTGGACACTGGACACCGATCGGAGATCCCGAGCAGGTTGCAACGGCGATGAGAGCACGCTTCGAATCCCGTGCCGCAGACGGATTCATCGTCATAGCCAGTCACTTGCCGGGTTCGTTGCCCGGACTCCTCGACGGCGTCGTTCCTCTTCTGCGTCAGTGGGGCATTTTTCGCGAGGACTACCGATCCGACACGCTACGGCACAACATTCTGGGAGCACCCGCATGAATCTCGACCGGCGTCATTTTCTGAAACTGTCCGCGACCGGCGCACTCGGAGCCGGCGCAGCGGCATTCCTGGCTGCCTGCGGGGCAGGCGGATCGAGCGGGACAACGGTCACTGCCGCCTACTGGCCACTCTCTCAAGCTGTCGTACCCAAGCGAGTTATCGAAGACTATCTGGCTTCACATCCGGACGTGACGATCGACGCGATCGAAGCAACCAATGGTGATACCTTCCCCAAACTCGTCTCGTCCGTGCAGTTGAACCCGAGCAAGCCCCTGGTCAACCTCGGAATGTTCAACGGCCAGAGCTTGGCGCAGGGGATTGCGCAAAATCTCTGGCATACACCGGACTTGGCGAAGGTCCCCAACCTCGCGAAAGTCACCGAGGCGTATCGACGGACCGACGGGCTGGCAGGCGACGTCGTGATGGATGCGATGGGGTTGGCGTACAACACCGAGGCACTGTCCACCCCGCCTGGCTCGTGGTACGACCTGCTGGATCCGAAGTATCGCGGAAAGATCGTCGTCGGCGACGCACCGGCTTTCTCCACCAACGGTGTCGCAGTGTTGAACAAGCTCGAAGGTGGGGACGAAGACGACCTGTCCAAAGGGCTCGCGTTGTTCGCCGAAGCTGCCCGGTCCGGGCAGTTCCTGGCCTACTCCACCTCCAACACGCAATTGCGATCGCTACTTCAGTCCGGTGATGCTGTCATCGCGTCGGGCAGCCAGGGATTGTTCGTACCCTGGATCGACGAGGGCGACCCCATCGAATTCGTCGCACCTGGAGAAGGACTGCAGGCGTTCCCGGAAAGTTTCCAGATCGTCGCGGGCAGCACCGATGCACAGCTGGACGTCGTCTACGAACTGATGAACCGGCTCTACGAGCCGTCGAATGTCAGCGCTTACAGTGAGGCGACGGCTGTGATCCCGTTGGTCGAAGGTGCTGTAGTGCCCGAAAAGTACCGCAGTCGAGCCAGTTTCGGTCTTGCTGCGGTCGAGAACTCGATCACGCTCGACTACGGCAAGCTTGCCGAAGGCGCCCAGAACGCCACACAGATCTGGAACCGCGACGTCAAGGGCCAATCGTGACGGGCCCTCGGGGCGGGTGCGAGCTTTCGGGTGTGTCGAAGTCGTACGGACACCAAGACGTCCTGCACGACGTGGACCTGGAGATCGAAAGTGGTTCGCTGGTTACGATTCTCGGGCCAAGTGGATGCGGCAAGAGTACCCTTCTGCGCATTCTCGCCGGCCTGGAACGTCCTACCTCTGGGTCGGTGATGATCGACGGAGTCGATGTCACCGCAGTGCCACCGCACCGTCGACCCACCAATCTGGTGTTCCAGGACGGCGCCCTGTTTCCGCACCTGAACGTCCAAGGAAATGTCGAATTCGGTTTGCGCGCAGCGGGTGTCCGCCGACGCGACAGCGCTCGTCGCGCCGCCGAGGCGATCGAACTCGTCGATCTGCAACGTTTCGCCAAGCGCATGCCGCACGAACTATCGGGTGGGCAACGACAGCGAGTGGCTATCGCCCGGGCATTGGTGAACGAGCCGTCCGTCCTGCTCCTCGACGAGCCGCTCAGCGCACTCGATCTCCAGTTGCAGATTTCATTGCGATCCGAATTGCGTGCGCTGCAACGACGTATCGGCACGACGTTCGTCTGGGTCACGCACAATCAGGCCGAAGCTCTGGAGATTTCGGACCGAGTAGCAGTCGTCGATGCCGGACGGATCGTCCAAGTAGGCCGCCCCGACGACGTCTGGCGACGGCCCTCCACTGAGATGGTGGCAGGATTCGTCGGCCAGAACACCGTGCTGACGGTCACCTCGAGCGATCTCGGCGTCATGGACGTGTCGGGCGGCTGGCGAATCTCCGGGGACGCGGTGCGCGGTGAGAAAATCGTCGTGAGGGCCGGCCAGTTCGGTATTACCTCGTCGACACGGCAAGACGTGTCCGGAGATCGGAGCACGAAGGGCACGATCACCACTGCAGCGTTCCAAGGCGATCGCGTGGTCTACCGAGTTTCGGTCGAGTCGGACTCAGTCGAGGTCACGGTGAGCGTCGACGCCCACCAGCCCCAGTACGCGGTCGGCGACGACGTCGACATCACTATTCCGGAATTCGGCGCGCTGCATCGTCTCGGTTCCGCCGCAATGGATGTCGGTGCGGCGGTATGACGCCGTCGGCGGTCTCGACGCGTGCATGGGCACGAACGCTGTCGACCACCGGACCCGGAACAGTAGTTGTCGTCGCCGTGTTCGGCGTCCTCGCGGTGGTGCTGATCGGTTATTCACTGAGCGCCGATCCGAGTGGTCGCCCGTTCACCGGCTTCGGCTTGCAGACCTGGTCGTCGGTTCTAGGCGACGGGTACACACTTACTTCACTCTGGAACAGTGTCGTGCTGGCGCTCTATGCCAGCGTCCTGACCTTGGTTCCAGCGGCGGCTGTAGCAGTTGCGTTGTGGCGAGTACAGAGCCCAGTCGCCACGGCATTGTGGATCGCTGCACTCGTCGCGCCAACTCTCGTCGCAGTCGTGATCCGCGCGCATGGATGGCTGCTGATTCTCGGAACCGGTGGCCCTTTGGGTGGGGCGTTCAGCGATTGGCTCTACCACCGGCCTGCAGTTCTGCTGGCACAGGTGCATACGCTTCTGCCGTTCGCCGTGATACCCATATACATCGCCTTGCGTCGTATTCCGCCGAACGTGTACGACGCGGCACGCGACCTGGGAGCCGGACCGGTCACTCTCGGTCTCGACATCGTGACGCCGCTTGCCATTCGAGGCGCATTCAGTGCAGCGCAACTCGTTTTCGCGATGGCCGTCAGTTCTTTCGCCGTTCCTGCCCTGCTCGGCGGCGGGCGCTTGAATCTCCTGCCCCAGGCGATCTATCAATCCATTCAGACGCTGTCGTGGCCCGCAGCTGCAGCCCAGGCCCTGATTCTGCTGTTCACCACACTCGTCGTCATGGCGGTACTGCGCGCCACGGCATCCTTGACGCAACGACTGCTTTCGGACGGTGATTCGGGTGCGCACTAGCCGTTCGACGTGGCCGAGGACGCTCCTCCTGACCTGTGCCGCTGCATTTTCCCTCCTGCCGCTTGCCGTTCCGATCATCACATCGTTCGGCACGGTCAGCAGTCCTGCGTGGCCCATTCGTGGAATTACCCTCCAGTGGTACCGGGAAGCAATCACCGACGCGAAATACGTGGATGCGTTGGCATTCTCGGTGTCGATTGCTGTCCTGTCGTCCGCGCTGGCCGTTGTCTTGGCAGGGTTGGCCTGCTACGGCATCAGCCGGTCGTCGACACAAGCCGCGCGCACCGCCGAATCCGTTTTGATGGCGCCGCTCAGCTTGCCGCGAGTAGTGTTGGGTTTCAGCATGTTCGCGGCGTACGCACTGTTTGCGCCCGAACTTCACGGGTCCATGACCGCCGTTGTCAGTGCTCACCTGCTGATCACACTGCCCTTCGCTGTTGCTCTCATGGCTCCAGCTTTCGGGAAGTCGTCGATCCGAATCGAAGAAGCTGCCCGCGATCTGGGCAAGTCTGCGGTCGGTGCTGTCCTGGCCGCGGTTGTACCGACGGTCAGGATTCCGGCCCTGTTGGCATTCGCGTTCTGCTTCTGGGCATCGTTCGACGAGGTCGACGCCTCGGTCTTTCTGATGCCTCCCGACGCAAGCACCCTTCCGGTCACATTGCTGGCACAGCTGGAAGAAAACCAGAATCCGACGGCCGCGGCCGTCTCATCGGTCCTCACCATCGTGCCCGTCGCCCTCGTAGCGGTGGGAGTCCTGGTCTGGACGCGTAGAGAACGTCGCCGTCACGATGCAACGACAAAGGACACATGATGGCAGGACCTGCAGACATCACCGTCGGTGGCTACACCACCAATGACCCCGGACGTTTCATACTGAGCGGCGACAAGTTCCACACGGTAACGGACGCCTCCACGTCCGCGGGAGGCCCCGGCGAAGCAGCCGGCGCAACCGACTTGCTTCTCGGGGCTTTGCTGACATGCGCATTGAATGTCGTCAGTGGGGCCGTCGAACCTGCGCTCGCCGAGCGCCGCAACGTCGCGGGCTCCGCTCGGCTGTACCGAGACGAGAACTCCTCGGGGCTCGGAACCATCACCCTCACCCTGACAGTCCACGGAATTTCCGACTCCGAAGCCGCCGACCTCGCGGCCCTCTACACACAGGAATGCAGTATCTATCGCGCGCTGATCGCCACGACTCGCATCGACGTCGTGGTGAAGGCTCGCCGTAATGTCGATCTGGCGCGCCTGGAACCGAAATGACAGGTGATCCGGCGAGTTTCGCGATCGGTTACTTTCGTCGTCCAGGATTTTCATCGGACCCCGCCTGCGCTCATTCTGGAACTGCTTCTCACATTTCCGTTGAAGCCTATAGCTCTTCGGGCACAAAGGATTTCGCGACGAGCACATCACCCGACCGAGTGGGGCGTAGATAGCGAATGTCTTATCGGCCAGCATGAACACATAGCCGCCGTGAGCACACCCGGATGGAAACACCAATGCCCAGTCTTCGCGTCACTTGTGAGCAGGGTTCGACGGGGCTCGGCGGGCGCGCGATTTACGTAGGTTCTCGACGTTGCCGCAGGTGCGTACATCGTGCCAGGCGGCGCTGGTGTTGCGTGATCGGTCCCAGAACGCGACAGCGCAACGAGGGTTGCGGCACAACTTCATTCGCGACCATTCCCGGGATTGCTGAGCCGCGAACACAGCCATCATGACGACACCCGTCAGAGCGGCGATCGATCCGTCGGGGAACGCGTGCACTTCGACAGTTCCGTTGCGGGCCAGGCTGATTCGAAGATCAGCTTCGGGCATCGAGTCATTCGACGTGTCGGCGTCGACTCGTCCGGCGTCACGCGTGACGAGACCGGCCCTGAGGTTGTCGCGGAGTTGTCTCGGACATGGCGCCGGTCACGAGCCCACCTGCACCCGACGGCTCTCCATCCCGGTGGTCGCCGCTGTCTCACGTACTGGTCCACGGACCATCCGAGGCGCTACTGACCGACCCGCCTATCGCACGCGCCCAGGCAGACGTACTGATCGAGTGGCTGCGGAGCCGGAAAGTCGCGTTGCGCTACATCTACTTGACCCATGCTCACTTCGACCACTTCGGGACTACGAATTACCTCCGGCGCACGTTCCCCGATGCGGTCGTGGTGGCGAGTCGCGCCGTTCTCGACCGGATCGCGCGCGAGACCCCGAACGGTCAAGTGTCGCAACGGTATCGAGCGTTCTTCGGCTCCGATCTGCCGCCCGAGCCCGTCACTGTTCACGGAACCCCCGTCCCGGGCACCGGTCTCGAGCTCGACGGACGTCGAGTGTTCTCGGTGGATGTCGGGCATTCGGACACCGACGACACCACCGTGCTCCACGTCCCGGACCTCGGCCTGGTCGTCGCCGGCGACGTCGTCTACAACAACGTGCATCAGTACCTCGGTGAAACACGCGACGGTGGCCTCGAGTCGTGGCAGCACGCGCTCGACCAGGTCGCGGACCTCCGGCCCGACATCGTCGTCGCCGGTCACAAAGACCCACGCCGAGGTGACGACCCGACAACCATCGACGACACTCGCCGCTACCTCGACCGTGTCGCGCCGGTCATCGACCGCACGGGCGACGCTGTCCACTTCTTCCAAGACGTCAAAGCAATCGATCCCGATCGAGTCAACCCGTGGGCGATCTGGCTCGGCGCCCTAAGACTCTTTCCGCGCTGACCTCGAATTCGACACTCGCCGACCCATGTCGACCGGCCGTAACCCATCGAGCACCACTTCGGTTGCGACCGCGCCCAGTTCTCGGTCGTAACCGTGCATGGCCTGACATCCGACGACCAGCACCTTGAGCTGAGCGGTGTCGATGTCGGACCGTATCGTGTTCGCTGCCCGAGCTGCGGCCAGCAAACCGTCGAGCAACGCCAGAAAGTCGGCTTCCGCGTCGGGAACGACCACCGTCACGTCGATCCCGACGCCCGCCAACGCGTCGACCAGGCCGCGGTCCGAGGCACCCCACCGGAGCACCAAGGCGCGAACGAAGTCGTACACCGCCTCGCCCGGCGTCGATCCGCCGAGCAACGCATAGCCGTCGGCGATCAGACCGGCCATTCGCTCACTCACCACAGCCCGGAACAGATCGTCCTTCGCAGGAAAGTGCCGATGCACGGTACCCGCTCCCACACCGGCCCTCCTCGCGATCTCGTCGAGCGAGACTTTCAACCCGTCGGCCGCGAACGCTTCGTACGCAACTTCGACGACACGTGCCCGATTACGGGCCGCATCCGCACGCAAAGGCTTACCGGACGAACTCACTTCTCAGCTCCTCGACTTGACTAAGCGGGGCGGTCGCCCCGTATATTGGCGTTATGCGGGGCGAGCGCCCCGGATGAAGCCATCTTACGGAGGACACCATGACGTCGTGGACCGCATCGGACATTCCATCGCAACAGGGCAGGACCGCGGTGGTGACAGGAGCCAACAGCGGGCTGGGATTCGAAACCGCGCAGGCTCTCGCATCGAACGGCGCGCATGTCGTGATGGCCGTCCGCAATCTCGACAAGGGCCGCGAGGCCCTGGGCCGCATCACCTCCGCATACCCGGCAGCGTCGCTCAGCCTGCAGCAACTGGACCTGTCCTCGTTAGCGTCGGTCCGCACGGCGGCCGCAAAGCTCCGGTCCGATCATGACCGCATCGATCTGCTCGTCAACAACGCCGGCATCATGATGACGCCATACGGAACCACCGCCGACGGATTCGAATTGCAGTTCGGCACCAACCACCTCGGCCACTTCGCGCTCACCGGACTGCTGATGGACCGCATTCTCGCCGCGCCCGGTTCACGCATCGTCACCGTCAGCAGCGTGGGGCACCGCTTCGTTCGCGGCATCCGCTTCGACGATCTGCAATGGGAACGCGACTACACGCGCACCGGCGCGTACGGACAGGCGAAACTGGCAAACCTCATGTTCACCTACGCATTGCAGCGACGACTCCGCGGTACCGACACCTCCGCAGTCGCCGCCCACCCCGGCGGATCGAACACCGACCTCGCGCGGAATCTGCCTTTTCCCCTTCGAATCCTGACGAACCTCACCGCCCCCCTCCTTGCTCAGCCCGCTGATCGCGCCGCCCTCCCGAGCCTGCGAGCCGCAACCGACCCCGGCGTCCTCGGTGGCCAGTTCTACGGACCCGACGGTTTCCTCGGGCAACGCGGCTACCCCACCGTCGTCACTTCCACCCAAGCCTCCTACGACCTCGAAGCACAACAACGGCTGTGGGACGTCTCCGAAAAACTCACCGACGTCGAGTTCGGTCGACTCTCCGTGTGACCTGCCGATCCGCGGGCAAGATCCCGGGTCGCGCGAATCGCAAAACCCAGGTGAACGACCACCGCCAAATCCGGCTCGAACCCGGAACGAGCGGCTGTAGACAAGCCAAAAAGAAAAGGCCCCAACCAGATTCCCTGGTCGGGGCCTTTTCGTGGAGCCCCCTAACGGGATTGAACCGTTGACCGCTCGCTTACAAGGCGAGTGCTCTACCGCTGAGCTAAGGAGGCGTTGTGCGTCAGTCACTATAGCCGTTCACGTGACTATCAGTCCCAGCAGGTACCTTGTCGGAGGATCAACCCAGCGACAGAAAACGGACATGACCTTCCTGCACGACTTGACGGCCACGCTCAGCCGTCTGACGGGTGAGCGTCGCGCCACCATCGATACGCCCACTGCAGCACCGTCGCCGCTGCAGCCGATCGACCTCACCGACGACGCGGTCGTCGCCGAGGTGCTGGACCTGGCGGTGCGCGTCGGCGAGGTTCTTCTCGCCTCGGGCACCTCTGCGACGGATACTGCAACGCAGGTGCAGTTCATCGCCGCGACGTACGGTCTGGCTCGCACCGATGTGGATGTCACGTACAACTCGATCACTCTCAGCGCCCACCGCGGCCCGACGCGTCCGCCGTCGACGACGATGCGCATCGTCCACTACCGCTCGATGGACTTCACGCGTCTGGCGGCCGTCGACCGGCTGATCCGCGGCGTCCGCATGAAGATGATTCCGCCACCGATCGCGCGCGAGACGTTGGACCGGATCACGACGGCTCCCCACCCGTACAACCGCTGGATCGCGACGTTCGCGTGGGCTGGAATGGCCGCGTCCATCGGCGTGCTGCTCGGTGGCGGCGTCCTCGTCGCGGTCGTGAGCTTCCTGACGACGATGGTGATCGACCGCATCGGCCGCGTCCTGAATCGCGCCGGCCTTCCGTTCTTCTTCCAGCAGGTCGTCGGTGGCTTCGTCGCCGCGACGCCTGCCATCACGCTCTACAACTTCCAGGACCAGCTGGGGATCTCCATTTCCCCGTCGCAGGTCATCGCCGCCGGTGTGACGGTACTGCTGTCGGGATTGTCGCTGGTCGGCTCGGTACAGGACGCGATCACCGGGGCACCGATCACGGCGTCGGCCAGGTTCTTCGAAGTTCTGATGATGACGGGCGGCATCATCGCCGGCGTGGCGACGTCGCTCAAATTGGCGGCCATCATCGGTATGGACTTGCCGCTGATCAGCAACACACCACCACCGGACATCACGCAGGTGCCGACGAAAGTGCTTGCAGGTGCGGCGGCGTCGCTGTTCTACGCGCTGGCCTGCTACGCCGAGAGGCGTGCACTGACGGCGGCGTTCTTCGGCGGTTTCGCGGGCGCGCTCGGCTATCTGATCGTGCAGCAGCTCGACACTGGCCCGATCATCGCATCGGCATTCGCCGCGACGGTCGTCGGGTTCGCCGGTGGTCTGATGGCTCGTCGAGCATTGATTCCACCGTTGATCGTGGCGGTCGCAGGCATCACGCCCTTGCTGCCCGGTCTGTCGCTCTACCGCGGCCTGTACGCCATGTTGAACGAGCAGTTGCTCATCGGCATCAGCTCGTTGTTCGCCGCCTTCGGCATCGGCTGCGGACTCGCCGCAGGGGTGACCCTCGGTGAGTGGGGAGCCCGTACGCTGCGGCGTCCGCGCATTCTCGCGCGCACGGAAGAGCTTCTGCGTCCTACTCTTCGACGCACAGAAGAACCGCGCCGCCCGACGACTCGTCGGCGACGCGGTTCTCCGGAAAAGACCACTCAGAAGGAGCGCCGGGTCTAGGCCTCGGGCTTGCCTTCAGCGGACTGACGTGCAGCTGCGTCGGCCTCCATGGCCTCGCGGAGGCTACGCGGACGCATGTCGGTCCAGTTCTTCTCGACGTACTCCAGGCATGCCGCGCGGCTGTCCTCACCGAAGACGACTCGCCATCCCTGAGGGACGTCGGAGAACGTCGGCCACAGCGAATGCTGATCTTCGTCGTTGACCAGTACGAAGAAGCGTCCGTCTTCGTCATCGAATGGATTGGTGCTCATCTCGCCTCACTCGTCACAAACGTGTTGTTTATCGGCAGTCTTCACTGTGAAGTGCCCCCCGACCCTAGCAACGCACAGTATCGCACCGGGGCGCCAGCTTCTTCAGCTCAGCTGCGCAGAAAGTCCAGGATCGCGTCGTTGATCGCGTCGGGCCGCTCGAGATAGCCGTAATGGCCGACGTCGGGAATCTCGACGTACTGTGCGCCGGGAATCGACTTCGCGAGCTCGGCGCTGAGGTACGCCGGAATCATGCGGTCGTGTTCGAACCCGACCGACAGGCACGGCACCGTGATCCGGCTGTAGACGGCACTGCGATCGAACCGGTCGTCCATGCCGAGCTGGGCCCGCACGCCCGGCGATGTAGGCGCAGTCGAGAACTCGAACAGATCGAGCCAGTCGCGTGCGCCCCGCGAATCGGCGAGCGTCGTCGGCGACAGGTTCATCACCGCGGTGACCGCGGCCGCATACGTGGGCGGCAGTTCCGTCTTCGAGTCCGCGAGCGCGCGCTCGCCGTCGCCCAGCGTCTTCTGGAACTCGTCGAGACGGGCATGACCGGCCAGGAACACCGCCTTGCGCAGCAGATCCGGACGCGTCAGCGCCAGCTCCTGGGCGACACGCGCACCCATCGAGGTTCCGACGACGAACGCCTTCTCGTCACCGTCGCGGACCAGCTCGATCAACGCGGCGGTATCGGCGACGAGATCGTCGATGGTCATACCCTGGGCGCTCTCGTACGACGGCGCGATTCCCCGGTTGTCGAAATAGCAGACGCGGTAGCCGGCCGCCGTGAGTGCGGGAACCTGGTGAAGCTCCCATACGCGGCCGGGGCTGCCGGTGCCCATGATGAGCACGACCAGGTCGCCTGTCCCCTTGACCTGGTAGTTCAGCGATATCCCGTTCACGGTCGCAATCGGCATGTAACTCCTTCGAATAAGTCCCTGGTGCTCGCGAAGAGCTTAGTGCTGGTTTCTGTCGTCGACCACGGGGTAGTCCTGCCACGACCCGATCGCGACCATGCGAGGAGTAGCCCAGATGAGCGATGACAGAGCATCCGACCAGGCACGAAAGAGCCTGTTCGACGCGGCCAAGGGGAAAGCCAAAGAGGTCGTGGGTGCCGTCACCGGTAACGACGAACTGACCACCGAAGGCCAACTGCAGAGCGCCCAGGCGCGCGAGCGCAAGGAAGCCAAGGCCGCCGAGCTCGCTGCCGAGGCGCAGGCACAGGACGCGGCCGAGGAATTGGCGTCGGCGAAGAACATCGCGGAAGAACAGCGCGAGGCGGCGAGCGAGAGCGCGGACGAGGTCGAGGCGAACGCTCGACGTGTCCGACAGGAGCAACACCTCGCCGCCGAACAGGCCAAGAGCCAGGCCATCGCCGACGCGTCGACGCAAGCCGAGATCGACGCGCAGGCCGAGCAGATCGAAGCCGCTGCGGAAAGACGGTCCGACGCGACCGAGGCCACCAAGGAAGAAAGCGACGCCGTGCGCGAGCACAGCGAAGACATCGCCGACGCCGACGCTCTGCGGGCCGAGGCCGATCGGGCGCGTCGGAACGCATGACACCCCTGAAGTCGACAAGGAGATTTGCCATGAACGCGCTCAGCATTCCGATGTCCATTCTGAGACTGCAGTACAAGATCGTTCGGATCCCACTCCAGCTGTTCGAGACCAACGTCGTTCAGCGACGTGACACCGAAGACCCGGCGCGGCTCGCGTACGAGCGCACGGTCGGAACGTTGGACAAGGAAGACCCGGCGCGGCTCGCGTACGAGCGCACGGTCGGAACGTTGGACAAGGTGATCGGCGGCGCACTCGGCGCCGGCGACATCGAGCGGCGCGGGTCGAAGCTCGTCGAGCGAACGGACGATCTCGCCCGCGCGAGCCGACTCGACGAGCTCGCCGACGAAACCGAGGCCCAAGCGGATCAGAAGTTGGAGTCCGCCCGCGAGGCCGCGCACAAGGAGCGTGCGGCAGCGGCCGAGGCCGCCGACGACGCTGCACGTGAGGCTCGCCGCGAGGCCGAGGAGCGCAAGCAGCAGGCAGCCCAGGACGCGGAAGAGCGTGCGGCCGCAGAGAAGCAGCGTGCCGACGAGCTCGCCGCATCGCGCGTCGAGGAAGCCCGCAAGGCCGAGGAGAAGCAGCGCGAGCAGATCGCCAAGGTCGAGGAGATCGTCTCCGCGCCCGCGGAGGCCGAACTCGCCGACGCCGCCGAGCACCAGGAAGAAGCCGAGGCCAAGAAGGAAGAGGCCGAGCGGATCGAGAAGTTGTTCAAGCAGTAGTGCGCCTTCGGCGCCCGTGCGCGGATAGTCGGTCTCCGCTGCATGTCCAGTCCATAGACATATGAGAGTCGTATGTCTACGGACATGTGAGACACGCTTGCTGGCGTCGTAGGTGTGGGGCACCTGAATCGGCTAGGGAAGATTCCATGGCCAGAACGGGTGCGCGCCTCATGCAACTGATCGATGCTGTCCTCATCGCGGTAGTGGTGGAGAAAGTGGATCCGGCGTCGGTGTTCG
>NZ_JABUCO010000034.1:0-42142 GCF_019835205.1 Rhodococcus sp. BP-261
GTCGGCGCCCGCCCCCCTTTTCGGACCGAAGGTGACATCTGGTCACTCTGAGTGACCGAGGGGCGCCCTCGCAGGAATCCGGGACCGGGCGCCGACCGGACCGAGGGCCTCCCTTGCTCACTTGGAGTGAGCAAGGGAGGCCTTCGGTCGTTCGCGGGTCCCGCCTGGGTACGTTGAGCGCTATGGCCGAACCTTCCGCGAAGGATGTCAAGAGGTGGCGACGCTACCTCGCCGACGAGCGTGCGGAGGCCGCCGTCTATCGCGACCTCGCGAGCCGACGCACCGGCGAGGAACGCGAGATCCTGCTCGCGCTGGCCGATGCCGAGGGTCGTCACGAGGAACATTGGCGACGGTTGCTCGGCGATCGCGTCGGGAAGCCGCAGCCGGGTAGTCGACGTACGCGACTTCTCGGTCTGCTGGCCAGGCGATTCGGTTCGGTGTTCGTGCTCGCGTTGGCGCAGCGCGCCGAGACACGGTCGCCGTACGCGTCGGATTCCGACGCCACCGACGCCATGACGGCCGACGAGCAGATTCACGCCGAGGTGGTGCGCGCGCTGGCGGCGCGTGGTCGCAACCGGCTGTCGGGAACGTTCCGCGCCGCGGTATTCGGCGCGAACGACGGGCTCGTCAGCAACCTCGCGCTGGTGTTGGGCATCAGCGGAAGCGGGGTGTCGAACCATATCGTGCTGGTCACCGGCCTTGCCGGTCTACTCGCCGGTGCACTGTCGATGGGCGCGGGCGAGTACGTATCCGTCCGTTCGCAGCGGGAGTTGTTGGAGGCGTCGTCACCGGATCGGTCGGCGCGTGAAGCCGTCCAGCATCTCGACGTCGACGCGAACGAGCTCGCGCTGGTGTATCGCGCACGAGGAATGACGCCCGACGAAGCCGAAGCTCGCGCGTCCGAAGTGCTCAGGAACCTCCGTCCCGACGACGAGATGCAGTCGTCGGTCGACGCTCACGAAGCCGTCGGAACCGGCCTCGGGGCCGCGTCGGCCAGCTTCTGTTTCTTTGCATCGGGTGCAGTGATTCCGGTGCTTCCGTATCTGTTCGGGCTGGAAGGCTATGTGGCGCTGGTAGGTGCATCGGTGTTGGTGGGCATTGCTCTGTTGGGGACGGGCGCGGTGGTCGGTCTGCTGAGTGGAGGCCCGCCGGTCAAGCGTGCGTTGCGTCAGCTCGCGATCGGCTACGGAGCTGCCGGGGCGACCTATCTGCTGGGCATGGTGTTCGGCGGCGGTGCCGGATAACAAATCACGCGCTTTTTCGGGTCGACGCGCGTTACTGTCATTGCCATGTCGACTCTCTCTCGTTCGCTCGTCGCTGTCTGCGCGACCGCATCTCTGGTGTTCGCCGGGGCCACTACCGCATTCGCGGACGAGGTCGATCGGACGCCGGGCACCGTCGTCGCGGTCGAGGAGTTGGCACCGGAACTGTGGCTTCCCGGCACTGCCGAGGCCAAGCGCATCACGTACTGGACCGTCGGGTCGGACAATCGGCCCGCACTGAGCACCGGTGCGTTCTTCGTCCCCGAAGGCACTGCGCCCGAGGGTGGTTGGCCTGTCATCGGATGGGCGCATGGCACCTCGGGTGTCGACGACGCGTGCGCGCCCTCGTTGGTCGGCCCTGCCGATCCCGAGCGTGACCGACAGTACCTGGGGGCCTGGCTCGGACAGGGGTACGCCATCGCGGCGACGGATTACGTCGGCCTCGGGACACCGGGCATCATGCCGTATCTCGATGGCAAGGTCTCCGCGCACAGCGTCGTCGATTCGGTGAAGGCATCGCGAGCGGTCGACGCGTCCCTGTCCGACAAGTGGGTCGTCGTCGGCCAGTCGCAGGGCGGTGGCGCAGCGATCACAACGGCCCGCTACGCGACGGAATACGGTGGCCCCGAACTGGATTACCGCGGCGCCGTCGGCACCGGTGTTCCGGCGAACATCGAATTGGCATTGCTGCCACTGGGGCCCGGTGTGCTGCCGGTATCGGCCAGCAAAGCGCTGACGACGTATCTGCTGTACATCCTGTCCGGGCTGCGCGAGGCGCATCCGGAGGTCGACATCGACTCGTACCTCACCGAGGAAGGAAGGCGAGCAGTCGACAAGGCCGAAACGTTGTGCGTCATCGAGGCCGAGGAAGAGTTCGATGGCCTGGTGTCGGGTGATCTGTTCTCGAGACCGCTCAACCAGATTCCCAACTATTACGGCCTGCTCAACGACTACATGGGTGTGCCGACGAGTGGCTACGACCGACCGGTCTTCATCGGCCAAGGTCTGACCGACGTGGATGTGCCTGCGCCGGCGGCGCTTTCGCTTGTCGCCCAGATGAGACTGAACGGCCAAGACGTCCGTCTTCACACCTATCCCACCGACCACAGCGGTGCACTACTTCAGTCACAGGCGGATTCCATCCCGTTCGTGAAGCAACTGTTCGAATAGCGCCTCCTCCTCCGAGGGGGCTGAAAGGAAACATCATGCCCCCGAAGAAGGTGGGCTCGAAGCTGCTCAACTGGGCTTCCCACATCGAGGACAACACGCTTGCGCAGGCGCGGGAGACCGCGTCCATGCCCTTCGTGCATCCGCACGTCGCCCTGATGCCCGACGCGCACAGCGGTATGGGCAGTGCCGTCGGCACGGTCATCCCGACGCTCGGCGCGGTCATACCAGCGGCCGTCGGTGTCGACATCGGCTGCGGAATGATCGGTGTACGAACGGGATTCACCAAGTCAGACCTCGGGGACCGCAACCTCGCCGACCTCCGGGCGGCGATCGAGCGGGCTATCCCTGTGTCCATGGGCAACTACAACCGTGGATTCGACGTATGGGACTTCACCGCCTCGAAGCTCGCGGAGTTGGAGGGACTTGCCGAGGCCAACGGCGTCGATCTGTCGCACTCGCCGAAGTGGCGTGAGCAGCTTGGATCGTTGGGATCGGGCAACCACTTCCTCGAATTGTGTTTGGACACAACTGATTCTGTGTGGCTCTTTCTGCACAGCGGATCCAGGGGTGTCGGGAACAAGATCGCGAAGAAGCACATCGCGATTGCGCAGCGGTTGTGCAAGCAGTGGTGGATCGATCTGCCGAACAAGGACCTCGCCTACATTCCCGAGGGAGTGCCCGAATTCGGCCGGTACATCGAGGATTTGAAGTGGGCGCAGCGGTTCGCCTACCTCAACCGGGCCGAGATGATGGACCGGTTCGCTGTCGTCTTCGCCCAGTGGATGGGTGTCGACGATCACCACGAACTCGAGCGAATAAACTGCCATCACAACTACACCGTGAAGGAGAAGCACGGAAACAAGGACGTGTGGCTGACGCGTAAGGGCGCCGTCGATGCGCACGAGGGCGTCAAGGCGATGATCCCCGGCTCGATGGGGACGAGGTCGTACGTCGTCGTCGGCAAGGGGAGTGCCGCAGGTCTGTGCTCGGCGCCGCACGGCGCCGGACGGAGGTTCTCGCGGACCGAGGCGAGGAGGCGCTACACCGTCGAGGATCTGCGGAAGCGAATGGTAGGCATCGAATTTCGCGACGGCGAAGAGTTCGTTGACGAAATCCCCGACGCCTACAAGGACATCGACATCGTCATGGCCGACGCGGTCGATCTCGTCGACATCGAGCACGAGTTGCGGCAGATCCTGAATGTGAAGGGGACATAGCGCTTGAAAGCTCGGCGTCGGGCCGTCGCAAATTTACCCTCCTGTTGTGTGGCTTTCGGTGCTCGAACCGCACAATAGGAGGGTGAATTTTGCTCGGCGGGGCGTCACAACCATTTCTGACGCTTGAACACGAGGTACAGCACGCCGGAGCAGGCGAGCATCGTCAGCAATGCGAGCGGATAGCCGATGTGCCACTTCAGTTCTGGCATGTAGTCGAAGTTCATCCCGTAGATCGCAGCGATCAGCGACGGTGCGAACAATATCGCGCCCCACGACGAGATCTTCTTTGTCTGCTCCGTCTGATCTAAGCTGACCTGCGTCATCGCGCGCATCTCGTCGTTCTGTTGTTGCGCAACGAGAGTCGCGTTCGTCTGCAACGCATTTTGCAGGTTGACGCGGAACGCTTCCACACGTTCTGCGATGCGCACACAATGGTCGAGCACATCGCGGAGATTACGCTGGAGTTCGATGTCGACGTCGTACTTGTCTTCACCACGCTTGAGCGATTCGATCATGGCCACCAAGGGTGCGGCGGCGCGTTGGAATTCGGTTACCTCGCGCGAGAGGGTGTAGATGCGTCGGGATACCGAGGGATCGCGGGAGAAGAGCTGGTCCTCGATTTCGTCGATGTCGTTCTGCAGCCCCACCACGACGGGTTCGTACTCGTCGACGACCTGGTCGAGAATGGCGTAGAGGACGGCTTGCGTTCCCTGCCGTAACAGGTCGGGTGTCTCTTCGAGTCGTTTGCGGACCGTCCCCAGCTCGGGGGACTCGGCGTGGCGGATGGTGACGACGAAGTCCGGACCGAGGAACACATGGAGTTCGCCGAATTCGACCTTTTCGGTCTCGTCGATGTAGCGAGCGGGCCGCAGCACTACGAACAGCTGGTCGCCGTAGCGTTCGAGCTTGGGCCGCTGATGTGCTGCGATTGCGTCCTCGACAGCAAGGTGGTGCAGACCGAATTCGGCTGCGATGGAAGCGATCTCATCGTCGCCGGGTCGATAAAGGCCGATCCAGGCCATGCCGTTGCGCTCGCGCATCGCCTCGTAGGTGTGGTCGAGGCTGTCGGGGTCCGCGGTGCGCACGCCGTCGACGTAGACAGCGTTGTCGACGATCGGCAACGTTCCTCACTCTGGTCTGTGGGAGTTCGTACAGTGCAAAGCCTGCCAGACCGGTGCGTCAGCCGTCAGAATGGGTGGATGGATCAGCGCATTCACTTCACGACGCTTGCGACCCCTGACCTCGACGCTGCCCGCGCCTTCTACCGCGATGGCCTCGGCTGGACCGCCCTGTTGGACGTCCCCGGCGAAATCCTGTTCTTTCAGATCGGCCCAGGGCTGGTCATGGGGTTGTTCGACGCGCAGAGGTTCACGGAGGACCTCGGGCACGATGGCGGCCCGGCCAAGGTCAGCGGGTTGACGTTGTCGCATAACGTCGACGGTCCCGCCGAGGTCGACGAGATCGTCGACCGCGCTGTCAAGGCCGGCGCGACGCTGGTGAAGCCGCCCCAGCAAGCGGCATTCGGTGGGTATCACGGGCATTTTTCCGACCCGAACGGTGTGCTGTGGGAAATCTGCCACAACCCGGGCTTCTCCATCGCCGACGACGGGACCGTTCGGCTGCAAGAGCTGTAGCCGCCCCCCCAAGCGCGCAGGTTGCAGTGACTGCGCGGGTTGCAACGTGCGCGCCGGCTGGAAGGTGCGCGGGGGGTGGGGCGGGTCGAATCCTCACCCCGATTCCCAATCCTCAGCCCATGCATCGAGTGAGAATTCGAGTTTCGCATGAGCCTGCGGTGCCCCGGTCGTTCATAGCCGGGAGCGGAGCTACCTCGGGCCCTGCGCCGAGATTCCCGACGCGTTCTCCCGATCGGTATCTGCAGTGTCGGTAAAGAACTTCCTGAATACCGCTTGCATGGCCATGACAACGTCGATGTGACTTTGCAGCACGTCGACAAGGTTGTTCGGGCCGCCTGCTGCTTTCTCGGAGAAACGTGTCGCAAGACTAATTCCGGATGGAAGGCTGCCGAGCCCCTTCACGTCTGCTAGCAGACCCGCTTCAAGTTGGTGGTCGGAGAGCTTGGAGAGGAAGTCGGTGCACGCGTAATCACACTTTCGAGCCGCCTCTGGCGACAAGTACAGTTGCCCGGACTCCGCGGCTTCTGATAGCGAATTCCAATATGCGACAGCGGGACCCACTGAATTCATTGCGGCTCATCTCGTATGGGGCGGGAAGGAGGCCAACAGGTCAGTTGCATGCGCGAGCAGTACCGTGCATGGGTCGAGCTTTGCGCGCTCGCTGCCTATGACATCGACCGAGGTTTTGATTGTTCCGTCTACCGATGCCATTGCAAGGTTGCAGTTCTCAGGCTGACCACGGATGTTCGTTTGGTAGCGAACTGCCTGTCGCTCTTGCACAGCTACGTCGATAACGTCTGAGTATGTCGAGTCCGCACGGGCATCGTCGAGAGTGTAGTCATTTGAGAATCGCACACTGAAGAAGTACCAAGGTGTGCTAATCGGGCCCCGCCAAGCGCACATGGTCCAGTCGTCAACGACCACACCATCGGACCACGTTTTCTGGCTGGCCGGATCCAACCCCGTCCCCGCGATGGCGTCTGCGGGGATGCTGCAGGGATCCCAACGCTCCTGAGGGACCCCCGTGACCTCGACCCCATCTACGCCGCTCCCACATCCGGCGGTCAAAAAGGTAACAGCAGCGATCACCGCCCACTGTTTTCGCATCGGCCCCCCTCGTCGCTGTCGAGGGTTTAGACGCAGAGGCAGGCGGCGCGGTTCCATGACGTAGTCGGCCGATAAGCCGCATCCGGCCCTGAACGACCACTATGGCCAACGACGGCAGCTCTCAGTCGCTCGGTACCAACAAGATCACCGTCGTGTCCTCGTCGGCCAAGGTTCCAGCTCGGGGCGTCGTACCGGCGACCAGACCCGTCGCATCGGGGGAGCTGGCGATCACGTTGTCGAAACCGGCCTCGCTGAGTCTTTCCGTCGCACCGAACACCGACATCCCCGTCACGTTGGGTACCCGGATCAGCTCACCAGCCTGTGCGACCCCGGCCGCGCCGAACGATATGGCTCCCGCGACCACCACACCCGCCACAACCTTTCTCATCGAAGTTCTCATGTCCCCATCGTCATCCGCACCTGGGATGGCTGGCAGCGTTCGAGGTACCAAGCCCATACCGATCGACTCTCGGAGGTCACGGCCGAGTCAAGTGCGACCATTACCCCGTGCTCGTAGATGTCCTCGGTTATGTCGGTATCGCCGCGTTCGCGGCCTCCGGTGCGTTGATCGGTGTCCGGAAACGCTTGGACCTGTTCGGCGTATGCGTCGTCGGCATCACGACGGGCATCGGCGGCGGCATCATCCGCGACCTTCTGCTGGGCATTCATCCGCCGACGTCGCTCGACCAGTGGCCGAACATCGCGGTGGCGTTGGCGTCGTCGCTGCTGGTGTTCGTCGCGCATCCCGCCATGAGCCGGGTACGTCGTGGCGTCCTGATCTTCGACGCATTCGGAATGGGCCTGTTCGCGTCGACGGGTGCAACGATCGCCCTCGACACCGGCGGCAGCTCACTGGCCGCCTGCCTCATCGGTGCGACGACGGCCGTCGCCGGTGGCGTCATCCGTGACGTCCTGGTCAACGAGGTTCCGTTGTTGCTTCGTCGTGACCTCTATGCGGTGCCCGCGTTGCTCGGCTCGACGACGGTAGCGGCCGTCGTGGGCTTCGGGTGGCCCGTGAACATCGGACTGATCGCGGGGACCGTCATCGCGACCGGCCTGCGCCTTCTTGCGCTGTGGCGACGCTGGAATCTACCGATTGCTCGACGCTTGCCCGCCGAAGACTAGGACCCTCTCAGACATATCTCAGTCCGTCGGGCCAAACTGTAACGATGCGCATCCTGGTTGTCGACGACGATCGAGCCGTCCGCGACTCGCTTCGGCGGTCCCTCACCTTCAACGGTTACACGGTCGAGCTCGCCGTCGACGGCTTGGATGCGCTCGAGAAGATCGCGGCGGCTCGCCCCGACGCGTTGGTTCTCGACGTCATGATGCCGCGCCTCGACGGCCTCGAAGTGTGCCGCCGGCTGCGCAGCACCGGCGACGACCTTCCGATCCTCGTCCTCACCGCCCGCGACTCGGTGTCCGAGCGCGTGGCAGGTCTCGACGCGGGTGCCGACGACTATCTGCCGAAGCCTTTCGCGCTCGAAGAACTTCTCGCTCGACTCCGCGCCCTTCTCCGTCGGACGGCGATGGAGGCAGGCGAAGAATCGGAAGCGATGGAATTCGCCGACCTCTCGCTGGACCCGGTGACGCGCGAAGTCACACGCGGCGGCCGCTCGATCAGCCTGACCCGCACCGAGTTCTCCCTGATGGAGATGCTCATGATGAACCCGCGTCGAGTTCTGACGCGCAGCCGCATCCTCGAAGAGGTGTGGGGCTACGACTTCCCGACGTCGGGCAATGCCCTCGAGGTGTACGTCGGGTATCTGCGTCGCAAGACCGAGGCCGACGGCGAGCCGCGCCTGATCCACACTGTCCGTGGTGTCGGATACGTTCTCCGCGAAACGCCTCCGTGATGGTCGCTCCTTTCGCTCGACGGCCTCCTGGCCCACTCACCACCGACTCGTCGATGCGTCCGCCGATGCCGTTGACCCGGTCGGTGTCGCTGCGTTGGCGCGTGACGCTCCTCGCGGCGTCGGTGGTGGCCATCGCCGTCGCGGTGATGGCGATCGCGGCCTACGCAGTGGTGTCCCGCGCCCTGTACGGCGACGTCGACAACCAATTGCGGAGTCGCGCAGACGCGTTGATCAACAGCAACGTCGTCACGTTCGACCCGCGGTATGTGGCCGGTGCGACGCTGTACAGCACCGATGTGTCCGTCGCGCTGATCTTCCCGGACCTCACCAAGTACGTCCCGCCTGGCTCGAAGGTGCCGATCGGCGAGGACGAGATCGCCGTCGCCGAGGGCAAGGTCGACAGTTCGCTGCGCACGGTCGACGGACAACGCGTCCTCAGTCAGCGCACGATGGACGGCAGCGCAATCGTCATCGCCCAGAGACTCTCTCCCACAGGGCAAGTGCTCGACCGGCTCGCATGGGTTCTGCTCATCGTGGGTGGCTGCGGTGTCGTACTCGCAGCAGGGGCGGGAATGGCCGTCGGCAGAACAGGTCTGAGGCCGATCGCGCGACTGACCGCGGCCGCCGAACGCGTCGCGCGCACCGATGACTTGACGCCGATTCCAGTAACCGGCGACGACGAATTGGCCCGGCTCACCGAGAGTTTCAACACGATGCTTCGGGCTCTGGCCGAATCCCGCGGCAGGCAAAGCCGTCTCGTCGCCGACGCTGGTCACGAACTCCGGACGCCGTTGACGTCGCTGCGCACGAACATGGAGCTGCTGATCGCGTCGGGACGTCCTGGGGCGCCGTCGATTCCGGACGAGGACATGGCAGAACTGCGATCCGACGTCGTCGCACAAATTCAGGAATTGTCGACGCTCGTCGGCGATCTCGTCGACCTGGCCCGTGAGGATGCGCCCGAGACGGTGTTCGAGCGGGTCGATCTCGCCGACGCCGTCGAACGCAGTCTCGAGCGTGCGCGACGTCGCCGCAACGAGATCGAGTTCAAAGCCGTCCTCGAACCGTGGTTCGTGTACGGCGACCAGGCGGGACTGTCACGCGCCGTACTGAACATTCTGGACAATGCGGCCAAATGGAGTCCCAGTGGCGGTGAAGTGCGCGTCATCATGCGTCAGATCGGCAATGGGCTCATGGAATTGACCGTCGACGACGCGGGCCCCGGCATTCCGGAAGAAGACCGCGAGCTGGTGTTCGAGCGCTTCTACCGTTCGACGGCGTCTCGCTCGATGCCGGGCTCCGGACTGGGACTCGCGATCGTGCGTCAGGTCGTCATCAAGCACGGTGGGACGATCGGCGTCGAGGTCTCGGACCGTGGTGGGGCTCTTATTCGGGTCGTGTTGCCTGGTGAAAGTGGTATCGACCCGTCCGGAACAGTCTCGGCAAACTGATAGCTCTGTCTCAGCGCGCTCTCAGTCCCGCACGGCAAGCTAGTCGTTAACAAGGCGGGCGACCTCGTCCTCAGGGCGAGGTTTCTACTGAAAGAAGCGACAAGCCGATGACCGACGATCGTAAAGACTCCGAGCAGAACGACTCCGAGTCGACGCAGCAGCATCCGACCCAACAGAGTTCGGCACAGCAGAATTCGACCCAGCAGTTCCCGACGCAGCAGCATGCGCCGCAGGGTGGGTACGGCCAGCAGGCCGGACAATACGGTCATTCCGCCTACGGCCACAACGCTTATCAGCAGCCGAACTACGGCTACAACCAGCAACACGCTGCGCCGCAGAATCACCAGCCGTCGCAGCAGGCCCCGGCAGCCGTCAAGAGTCGGCCGGGCCGCACCACTCTCGTGGCCGGAGCAATCGCTCTGGTTCTCGTCGGTGGCGGAATCGGCGGTGCGGTAGGCGCTTTGGCGACCAATGGTGCCAATGGCACTGGCGCGGCCACCAATTCGCTGAACTCCACTGTCACTGCAGCGCAGCCGGCCGCAAACATTCCGGACGGCTCGATCCAGGCCGTCGCGAACAAGGTGTTGCCGAGCGTCGTGCAGATCCAGGTCAAGGGCAGCCAAGCAGAGGGCGAAGGTTCCGGCGTCATTCTGTCCTCCGACGGCCTGATCCTCACCAACAACCACGTGGCGACGGGTGCGGGTGCCAACGGCAAGCTGACCGTGGCATTCTCGGACGGATCGATTGCCGACGCAACGCTCGTCGGCGCCGACGCGGTCTCCGACATGGCCGTCATCAAGGCCGAAGGCAAGACCGATCTGACGCCGATCGAGCTCGGGACGTCGTCGAATCTGCAAGTGGGACAACAGGTCGTCGCGATCGGTTCCCCGCTCGGGCTCGCCGGAACCGTCACCACGGGCATCGTCTCCTCGCTGAATCGTCCGGTGTCGACGAGCGGCGAGTCGGGCAACCAGAACTCGGTCATCGACGCGATCCAGACCGACGCGGCCATCAACCCGGGTAACTCGGGTGGTGCGCTCGTCAACACCGACGGTCAGCTGATCGGTATCAACACGGCCATCGCGACGCTCGGCGGCAGCGAGTCCTCGGGCACGCAGAGCGGTTCCATCGGCCTCGGCTTCGCGATCCCCGTCGACCAGGCCAAGCGGATCGCCGACGAACTGAGCACGACCGGCAAGGCTACGCAGGCCATGATCGGCGTCCAGGTGCCGTCGCAGGACGACGCCAACGGCGCGACGGTCGTCGAGGTCACCGAAGGCGGTCCGGCGGCGTCGGCAGGTATCCCGAAGGGCGCAGTCATCACCAAGGTCGACGACCGCGTGGTCTCGAGCGGCGACGCCCTCATTGCCGCCGTGCGGTCGCACGCACCCGGAGACTCGGTGAAGATCACTTACACCGAAGGTGGCAGCGAGAAGACCGTGGACGTGACGCTGGGAACTGCCGAGCCGCAGACCGCGTCGGTGCAGACGCCGTCCTCGGGCTCGCAGTCGCCGTTCGAGATCCCTGGCTTCCCCGGAGGCCGCTGATGCTGTCGGACATCGACCGCCTGGCGACCGTTGCAACGATTTACGCACAGCGTGAGACCGAGCAGAGGGCTACTACTACGGTGAGCAGTATGGAACTCGAGACCCCTCTGGCTGGCCGAGCGTTGGTAGTGATCGTCGACGACCGCACCGCGCACAGTAATGGACAGGATTCGACCGGCCCGCTGGTGACGGAACTCCTCACCGAAGCAGGTTTTCTGGTGGACGGAGTCGTGGCTGTCACGTCGGATGAGGTGGATGTTCGCAACGCTCTGAACACCGCGGTGATCGGCGGAGTCGACCTCGTCGTGTCGGTCGGAGGCACCGGGGTGTCTCCGCGCGACGTCACCCCGGACGTGACCGCCGAGATCCTCGACCGTGAGATTCCTGGCATCAGCGAGGCGCTGCGTTCGTCCGGGCTTGCAGCTGGAGCGATGGACGCCGGCCTGTCTCGGGGGCTCGTCGGAGTGTCGGGAAGCACCCTCGTCGTCAATCTCGCGTCCTCGCGCGCGGCGATTCGCGACGGCATGGCCACCCTGACCCCGCTGGCGAGCCAAGTGATCGCAGAACTGTCCGGGCTCGATGCTTGACCGCACCTGAACATGACAGAGAACAACAACGACGAGAGCCGGGCCCGTATCGATCGGGCCCGGCTCGCTCGCATCTTCGGGGACGTTCTGCCCGACACGACGAGCGATGAGCGCTCGCGCCGCGACGAGGGCACGACGGACGATTGGTTCGATCGAGAGCGCCCCCCGCACCACATGTGATGTGATCCACAACACATTTGGGAATGTAAATCACATCCGTGTTGGGCGAACGTTTACCTGGTGTTAGCGGGACGCGGCCCGCGGTGCCGAGCTTTCGGGTTCGAATCACGATGAGCAGAAGTGCGTCTCAAAAGACCGATTGATCCGCTTCCCGCCCGTCCCCTGCAATGTCTGCCCATTTCAGAGCCGTTTCAACTAGCGGTGAGGTTTGTAACGGAACGGCAACAACGGTCATTTTGTGACGCAGGTTACCCGCAAGTATGGTGTGAAAGCCGTTCACACACAGGAAACACATCACGATTCGGCCATGTTTGGCGCCGCTCCGTAGGGATTGTCACGATCCGGCAACTCCTCTAATGTTCCCCTCAGCTTCGGCAGCAAGGGCGTGGAACACACGCTCCGAGCCCCTGTGTCGGGACTACTTACGAACGTGATCCCAAGGATCTAGTTCTGCTCGGGAACCTTCGGCAACATGCCGACTGGCCTCGAGGGTGCAAGCCACAAGCTTCCCGTGCGAACGCGCTTGGGACTGAACATGATGAGGATTTAAATGACGGAGATCCAGAAGCCGCGGCGCAGCCGTGGACTGAAGTCCCTCGGCGCTACGGTTGTTGCCGGCGCTTCGGTTGCCGGCCTGGTGCTCGGTACCGGAACCGCGTCCGCTGCAGTCGACAGCACCAACACGGTCGTCGACGCCAACGGCAACACGATCACCGTGTCGCTGTCCGACACCTTCATCAACAGCGTTCCGCCGCTCGACGGCAACCCGCTCACCCGTGAGTGGTTCGCCAACGGCGTTGCCGGCTGGACCGTCACCGGACCTGACGCTGACGACTTCGAGGGCACGGTGACCGTCGGCTACCAGGTCGGATACCCGGCTAGCCTCGGCGGATCGATCACCTTCGGATACTCGACCCCGAACTTCAGCATCGGCGGTAAGAGCAGCAGCAACGCGGCAGGCCCCAATGGCGGAGAGTCCTCCTTCTCCACCAACGACCTCCTCCCGTCGCTCGGCTTCGAGGCCGAGATCGCTCCCGGCCCCGGCATCGTCGATGCAGTGGGCGCCTCGGGCAACGTTCAGGGCACCGAGGGCGACGCTGAAGGCCCCTCCGGCACCATCCAGATCGCCAACGTTCACGGCACAGCGACCGGCATCCTCGGCAACGTCCGCGTTCGCCCGTACGTTTCGGTCACCAGCTCCACCGGTGACGTTGCTGTCACCTACGGTCAGCCGTGGGTCTTCAACTGATCTCGATCAGTTGATCTGAGCTTCACCACCTCAGCGCTCAGGCGCTGACTACACTCGGGCCCGTCCGGAATCCTCCGGGCGGGCCCGATTTGTGTGTCCTTCCTTGTTCTCTCGAAAGCGCATGCCGACGTCAGCAAGCGTCGAGCGTGCGGGAAATGGCTGAAATTTCATGCGTCTCACACTGACTTCGGTAGTTGCCGTCTCTGCTCTGCTCGTCCTCGCGGGTTGCGGCAGCGACTCGGGCGGTGACTCGGGTTCGGGTGCAAACGCTGACGCGTGTACTCAATTCGAGGCTGCATACAATGACATCGCTGAGCTCTCCGAGGCTGGCCCCGTCGGTGGTGACGTCGAGAAGTGGACTGCGGACAAAAACGCAGCCATCGCGAAGTTCGAGCTTCTCGGTGACCAGGCGGAGGGCGACGTTCAGGCGGTTATCAAGGACGTTGCATCCGGCATGCCCGTTGACTCGCTGGAGCTGACCGAGGCTGATAGTGCTTCGGGTCAGGCGTTCGTCGACAACTCGGCTGCTGTCGCCTCGGCGTGTGAAAGCGATGGCAACCCAATAACACTCGCTGAGTTCCCGCTGCAGAAGTTCAACTGATCGAGTGCTTCGGATCACAATCCTGACACCCCAACACCTCCTGAGGTTAGGTTATGTTTGCCTTGCCTTTAACCGAAGGTAAATAGTCAGCATCTCGTTGCTCGGCGTGAGATGACTTGTCTCCGAACGCTTTGGCGTCGGAAGTGAAGGGGTACTCGAACGATGAGTTCTTGGGTTGGTCGTCGCCTGCTGGTCGGCGCGGTAGTAGCGTCTGGTGTAGTCATCCTGGCTGGGGGCACAGCGCACGCGGACGAGGACCGTGTCGACTCGTTCGTCGACGGAAGCGGGACCGCGGTCACGGTCACGCAATCCGACACTTACATCAACGGCGTCGTTCCCCTCGACGGAAACCCGTTGACGCGCGAATGGTTTCACAACGGCCGCATCGCCGTTGCTGCGGACGGTGCAAACGCGGCGGACTTCGTCGGCACAGTGAGTGTGGGCTACCAATTCGCTTACCCAATGAGTATCGGCGGTTCGGTCAGGGTGTCGTTCAACAGTCCAACTGCGTCTGTCTCCAGTTATCGCAGTACCGAAATCGATGAAAAGACCGGTGGTTCCAAGACGACGACAACGACGGATTCGGAGTTCAAAGCTGAAACCCCCAGGGCTGTCTCCGAGCTGAATCTCTCCCCAGGACCGGGTACCCAGGAAGTCGAAGTTGGCAGCGCAGATGTTGCGGGTGAATTGTCGGAACATCAGTTCGCAGGAATTCATGGCACTGCGACCGGTGTGTTCGGCAATGTCACCATTCGCCCGTACGTGAAGGTGACGTCGGCGAGCGGCAGCAGCGTGGTGTCGTACGGCGCGCCGTGGCGGCTCAACTAACAGACGCCTCGGCGCTGTGCTCGACCAGACCCGTTTCCGTTTCAAGTGCGGAAACGGGTCTTTCGCCCTTTGTGCACGGACTCGATCTGCGCGAGAGTGAATCGAGATTGCACGAATTCGTGTTCCGGGCCGCGCACGCAGTCCGTCGGACAAGGGGGCTGCGATGTGGAACAAGGGTGTCTTTGCGATGGGGGCGGCAGCGTTGCTGGCGCTGGGGGTGAGTGGGGTGGCTCAGGCTGTGCCCACCGGCCCACCTCCGTACGTGGTGGGGATGGAGTTGGATGACGCCATCGGAACGCTGGCGGTGGCCGACTATCAAGGTGTGGTCAGCACGCGTATCGGTGGGGGTGATGAATGCACGGTATTGAGTCAGTCGCCTACGACGCGGCCGCCGGACTTCGAGAACGAGTTCGAAGGCGAGTTCACCATCCTTCTAGGCGTCCGATGTGGCATCGAAGAGGACGACTGAACCCCGCAGCAAAGAATTTCGAACGAAAAGCCCGCTTTCCCGGGGAATACGGGAAAGCGGGCTTTTTGGATTCCGTCGAAAGTTATGGCTTCGCGTGCTGACCGCTGGGTGCCGAACCGTCGGTGTCGCCGATTGCCTCGCCGCTGCCGCCGGTGTCGTCGGCGGGCGTCGACAGTTTCCGTCCGACGTCGGTTCCGCCGGCCAGGATGTCCCGGATCTGGACGAGGACGTCGACGTCACTCAGTTCCTTCTCGGGCTGGCTGACGAAGCGCTTCTTCGCGGTGTTGACCGGAAGGATGAGGACGAAGTAGACGACGGCGGCGATGATGATGAAGTTGATCGCCGCGGTCACGACAGCGCCGACATTGATGAAAGTCTCTGGGCTGGAGGTGATCTGGAAGCCCCAGCCGTACTCGTTCGACCCGCCGATCGCCGCCACGAGCGGGTTGACGATGTTGTTGGTGAACGCGGTGACGATGGCCGTGAACGCTGCACCGACGACCACTGCGACGGCGAGGTCGACGACGTTTCCGCGAAGCAGAAAATCTTTGAACCCCTTGAGCATGAACCCTCCCGGATGTCGATGGTGCGGACGAGATGTTGACGCTCCCCACGAGGCTAGCCCACGTGCGGTTGCTTGGAAATGTATGTATTTCCCGGATACAGCAAAATTAATGGACTCTTGTCAATGACTGTGAGGCATTCGTCCCGTATCCTTCCCCGGGAGAATGTGCCTCGTTTCTCGGTTCGAGGTAGTCGGAGTCGTGCTTTTAAGGGGAACCATGGGAAAGTCTCGTTCGTCGGCGCTGCGCAGGTTCGGCCGCCTGGCCTCGATCGGTGCGGCAGCGGCAGTAGCCGTCGGATTGATGTCGCCGGGTGCGGCCAATGCCGAAACCTTCGTCCCGCTGCCGGGTGGTGAAAAGGTCGCGGGTCCGTACAAGATCGCCCGGTTCGACGAGTCCGCCAAGGTCGCCCCGCAGATCGCGTTCAACGGTCTGAACCGCAACGCATGGGCAACGGGCACCGCTCTCGCCGAGGTCCCCGCAGGCTCGACGGGCACGCTGAAGACCGGCTACCTCGTCGGCTGCCAGCTCGACATGACCGACCTCGAACTCGGCCTCGAAGCGGGCGCGGGCATCGAAGGCGGCAACACCAACATCGTCACGCTGTTCCCGATCCCGTTCCTCATCGGCGGCGCCGGCTGGACCGAGAACACCATCGAAGGCGGCGCGGAGTTCAACATCCCGCTGCAGGACCGTGAGGTCGCAGCCGTCGAGATCGCGTCGAAGGACGTCACCGGCCCCACGACGGCCATCCAGTACCAGGACGTCGGCATCTCCGTGCAGAACTGCGGCGGATACGCACAGGCTCGTGCGTACACCACGCTCGAGCTGACCGGAAACTACCGCTACAAGGGCACGCTGTACGGCCAGCCGTTCAGCATCGGCTGATCGATGCGCTCCCCAGACTTCGCACGAACCTCACGACGGGATGGAAAGACGTTGAAGAACAACAAGACTGCGGCTGTTCGTATGGCAGCCGTCGGTGCGGTGGGTGCCGTCGCGATCGGTTTCTGGTCCGCGGGTGCGGCCAGCGCCGACACGTTCGTACCGCTGCCGGACAACGAGATCAGCAAGACCCTGATCGACGGCACGACCGTCACGGTCAAGGGCTTCGGCCAGAGCGGACTCATCTCGCCGTCGATGAGCGCGACCCCGACACAGCGCAACGTCTGGGTCACGGGTAACTACACGGTCGAGACGTCCAACGCGACCGGCGGAAAGATCGAGCCGGGATTCCTTGTCGGATGCCAGGTCGACTTCGGTGCAGGCATCGGCGGCGGCGCCGGCGCATCGTTCGGACAGGGCAACACCGTGGAGATGGATCCCGGAAACCCGTTGTCGCTCAGCATCGACCGCACCCAGCCGAACACCTACAACATCGGTGCAGGCGTCTACCTCGACCTCGCTCCCGGTCAGCTGAACGACGTCAAACTGGTCGGCGACGAGACCACGGCCACGATCGACGGCGTCGACGTCGCCACCCAGGTCGACAATTCCTTCTCGTTCGACGGCAACGGCGGCGGATTCACCTACGCCGACGAGACGCTGAGCGTCGCAGGCTGTGCCGGGTTCGCCGAAGCCCGGTCGTACGTCGACGTCACCATCGAGACGCCGACCGTGACGTCGACCGTCACGCTGTGGGGACAGCCCTTCAGCATCGGCTGATCAGTGCAGTGTCACGGTCAGTGAGCTGACCAACGACGCGGCGGCCACGGTCGTCGCGTCGTCGGGACGCATCGCGATCAGCACGACGCGGTCGCTGCCGCGTTCCCGCGCGTCCTTCGGCGACACGAGTACGACGACCGATCGCGTCGCCAGAATCCGTGCTGCCTGATCCTCGGTGCTGGCGACGGTCAGGACGTCGACGGTGTCGCCCTCACGCAGCAGATCCGTCACGCCTGCGTCGGTGAGTCGGATCGGAACGATCCTGGCGTCGGCTGTGCCCAGCGCGGCCCCGGCGAGCCGGGAACCAAGCAGTCGGACGTCGGTGAGGGGTTCGCCGGCACGAATGGGACCTGCGACGGTGTGATCCGTCGCGTCGGCGATGTCGGTGAGAGCGCCGGACGGCGTCGAACTCGGGTCGAATTCGGCGATACGGACGTCGGCTTCGGTCAGCGGCTCACCCGGCGCGAGATCGCGAGCGGCGACGACGACGGCCGCCCGATCACTCGCGGACGCGTCTTTCACGAACAGGACCACCGCGACGAGCGCGAGTACTCCCGCAACGATGCGACGAGCCGTCGCAGTCCGAGTCCAGCCAGGTCGGAGCAGAAGCCGATCGAGCAGAGTGGCGTCGAGTCGCGATGATCGCTGAGGCATGGCGTCACGCTAGCCGGGGAGCGGACCCCCGAGAGCCGCCACAGGCCCCGGCTGTGGATAGCCGGGGCCTGTGGATAAAGCGAAGATCTACGAGCTGGCAGCAGCTGTGGACGTCGTCGACGAGGACGAACTCGACGACGTGCTCGATGTCGAGGAAGTGCTGGTGGACGTCGTCGACTCGGTCTTGGTGCTCGACTTGTCGCTCTTGGACTCGCCTGCACTCTCGCTGGCCGTGCTCGATCCGCCGCGGCTGTCGGTCCGGTAGAAGCCGCTGCCCTTGAACACGATGCCGACCGAGTTGAAGAGCTTGCGCAGCTTGCCGCTGCACTGCGGGCAGACGGTCAGCGAGTCGTCGCTGAACGACTGCACGATGTCGAATCGGTTGTCGCACTCGGTGCAGGCGTACGAATAGGTGGGCATCGATGTTCCTCCGCGCTGGTCCACTGGTCACCAAGGAGACGTCGCCTTACTCGGTCGAGACCATGGTGTGCCGAAAAACTGCTGAAAACTGCAAGAGCATTAGCACTCTACAGTCAAGACTGCCAACACAGCGATTCGGTCGGCTATTCCTTGCTCAACGTCACGAGTCCGCGCGACGGCGTGAGCGCGTGCGTCGCGCGACGATCGTGCGGTTCCTCCGGCAATTCGTCGACCAACTCCCCGTCTCGGACTACCGCCACGATCGGAACGCCCGGTCCGACGAGGTCGAGCGTCCTGTCGTAGAACCCCGCGCCGCGGCCCAAGCGAACGCCCCGAAGATCCACCGCGAGAGCGGGCACGAACACGACATCGCACCTGCTCACCGACCCTGGGTCCAGTATTTCTCCGGTCGGTTCGAGCAATCCGTACCGAGCGGATCGGAGGCTGTCTCGGCCTGTGTACTCTGCCCAGTGAAGCGGCCCTGGTTCACGTGCGACCGGCACCAGAACCTCATTCGATTCTCGGCGTAACGCGTCGAGCAGATCGAGTGAACCGGGCTCGCTGCCGACCGGCACGTAGGCCGCCACCGCGGTGGTTCGTCGCGCCGAATCGGCTGCGGCATGACAAAGTTTCAATGATTCTGCGACGCGAACGTCGGCTTCGACAGTGCGGCGAGAGGCCAGTATTCGGCTGCGCCATTCCTGTTTCGAAATCGGCGTCACGGGGTCTCCAGAGACATGGATTCGAGTTTAGGCAAGCAGGGAAGCGTCAGAACATGCGGAGCAGATCCGCAGGGACCATGGATAGGGTGGGCAGCATGACAGAAGCCGCGACAGCAGCAGCACGCCATTTTCGGACGGCGATCGTTCCTGCAGCAGGAATGGGAACTCGCTTTCTGCCTGCAACGAAAACGGTTCCGAAAGAATTGCTGCCGGTCGTCGACACACCGGGAATCGAACTCGTCGCCGGTGAAGCCGCCGACTCCGGTGCCGGACGCCTCGTGATCGTCACCTCGCCGGGCAAGGACGGCGTCGTCGCGCACTTCGTCGAAGACCTCGTTCTCGAAACCAAGCTCGAGGCCAGCGGCAAGCTCAAGATGCTCGAGAAGGTACGCGTCGCACCCGCGTTGCTCGACGTCCAATCCGTCGTGCAGAACGAGCCCCTCGGACTCGGTCACGCCGTCGCCTGCGCCGAGGAAGTCCTCGACGACGACGAGGATGCCGTCGCCGTTCTGCTTCCCGACGACCTGGTTCTCCCACGCGGCGTCCTCGACGTCATGTCGCGAGTGCGGGCCAAGCGCGGCGGAACTGTGCTGTGCGCGTTCGAGGTTCCCGAGGAGAACGTGTCGTCGTACGGTGTCTTCTCCGTCGAGACGGTTCCGGACGCCGTCAACCCCAACGTGCTCAAGGTCACCGGCATGGTCGAGAAGCCGAAGCGCGAGGAAGCGCCGTCGCTGTTCGCCGCAGCGGGTCGCTACCTGCTCGATCGAGCCATCTTCGACGCGTTGCGACGCATCGAGCCCGGCGCGGGCGGCGAGCTGCAGCTGACCGACGCCATCGCGCTGCTGATCTCCGAGGGCCACCCGGTTCATGTCGTCGTGCATCGAGGATCCCGACACGACCTCGGAAATCCCGGGGGATATCTTCGTGCTGCGGTTGACTTTGCTCTCGAACGTGACGATTACGGGCCTGCGTTGCGTGAGTGGCTGACCGAGCGTCTGAGCGACGATTGGGCGCCGCAGCTCACCAGCTACGAGTAGGCCCGACGTATGACCGGATAGAGGAAGGGCCACATTGCGCTCGGTTGAGGATCAGCAGACCCGGGTGACCGCTGCGGCGGTAGCTCCACGACCGGTTCGGGTGGCGATCTCCGAAGCGCAAGGTCTCCTCTGTGCGGAAGAAGTGGTCACCGAGCGGCCGTTGCCCGGGTTCGATCAGGCTGCAATCGATGGTTACGCGGTCCGCAGCGTCGATGTCTCGGCAGCAGGCACCGATCTGCGCAACGAGGACGACGAGCGCATCGACCTGACGTTGCCCGTCGTCGGCGAGGTCACCGCGGGTTCGCGGCAACCGATTCGGTTGCAGCCGCGTCAGGCAGTGCGCGTCGACACCGGCGCCCCGCTGCCCACGCTCGCCGACGCGGTTCTGCCGCTCGATCGGACCGACGGCGGCCATGCGCGCGTCAAGGTGTTCCGGCCGGTGCGATCGGGCGACTACGTCCGCAAGGTCGGTGACGACGTTCAGCCCGGCGACGTCGCAGTGCGGTCGGGAACCATCATCGGTGCGGCGCAGGTGGGTCTGCTCGCCGCCGTCGGCCGGGACAAGGTGCTCGTGCACCCGAGGCCGAGGCTGTCGGTCATCTCGGTGGGCGGCGAGCTCGTCGACATCGATCGCACGCCCGGCGCGGGCCAGGTCTACGACGTCAATTCCTATGCACTCGCCGCAGCAGCCCGTGACGCCGGTGCCGACGTCAACCGCGTCGGCATCGTCAGTACCGATCCGAAGCGGCTGCGCGAGGTCGTCGAAGGTCAGTTGATCCGGTCCGAGATCGTCGTCATCGCAGGCGCTGTCGGCGGAGGCGCGTCCGACGGTGTCCGAGAAGCACTCTCGGACCTCGGCGATCTCGAAGTCGAGCGCGTCGCGATGCATCCCGGATCCGTGCAGGGCTTCGGCCAACTGGGTCGCGACGAAGTGCCGACGTTTCTGTTGCCCGCGAACCCCGTCAGCGCGCTCGTCGTGTTCGAGGTGATGGTGCGTCCACTGATCCGAATCGCGCTCGGACGTCGACAGCCAATGCGCCGCATCGTCACTGCGCGAACCGTCGCGCCCATCACGTCGATCGAGGACCGCAAGGGCTTCCTCCGCGGACAGCTCATGCGCGACGAGGCCACCGGCGAATATCTCGTCCAAGCACTCGGCGGGGCGCCCGGGGCGTCGTCGCACCTGCTCGCGACGCTCGCCGAAGCGAACTGTCTCGTCGTCATCGACCCGGACGTCACCGAAGTGCGTACGGGCGAGGAAGTGGACGTGTCCTTCCTGGCGCAGCGGGGGTAGGCGACTGCGTCGCACGTGCATGAAAATACATAGAGGGCTGTGTATTTCTACGCACGTGCGCGGAGCGCCTAATATCGACTGATGCCGCGCACGTGGTCGAGCCACCCTGGTTGGCCCGCGAAACTTGGACCCCTCACCGTTGCTGCGGGCGTCGTCACCGTGCGTCCCGTACGTCTGCGCGACGCGGCCGCCTGGAGTCGCCTGCGGCTCGGCGACCGCGAACACCTCGAGCCGTGGGAACCGACCGGCGAGGGTTCGTGGGAAGCGCGCCACCACATTTCGTCGTGGCCCGCACTGTGTTCCGGGCTGAAGTCCGAAGCACGTAAGGGACACATGATCCCGATGGCCATTGAAATCGACGGCGAGTTCTGCGGACAGATCACCGTCGGCAACATCGTGCGCGGCGCGTTACGTTCGGCGTGGATCGGGTACTGGGTCGCCAAGGAAGTCAACGGGCGCGGCGTTGCGACAGCAGCTTTGGCGCTCGGGCTCGACCATTGCTTCGGTGCCGTCGGACTGCACCGCGTCGAAGCAACGGTGCGTCCCGAGAACCTGGCCAGCCAAGCCGTACTGCGCAACGTGGGCTTTCGCGAGGAAGGACTGCTGCGCAGGTACCTCGACGTCGACGGCCGGTGGCGGGACCACCTTCTCGTCGCGCTGACCGTCGACGAGGTTCAGGCCACCGTCGCGGATCGCTTGGTGCGCACGGGCAGAGCTGCCTGGGCCTGACGTCCCACCAGCGGCCGCGTCGTCAGGAATTCCACGTCTGCGGCGCCCGAGTGGGACACGACGCCCACTGGGACCCTGCAGACTCGAGACTGATGTGACTAAAGTGACGTGAGTGTAGTTCGGGTCGGCGCGTCTACCCGGTTCCGCCGGTGTAGCCGCCTAGCCTGATCAGGTCACCGTTGTAGCAGCCGACGAACAGGAAGGAACGCCGGAATGCCCAACTCGATCATCTGGATCGGTCTGGTCGCCATCTGGCTGTTCGTGCTGCTCCCGATGATGATGAGCAAGCGGCCGCGCATCATGCAGACGTCCGACGCGGCGCTCGCCACACGGGTTCTGCATCGCGGCGGCAGCAAGAAGCCCGCCCGCGGTCCCGCAGTAGGGCATGCGAGCGACCCAGATTGGCGACCCGAGTACGACGAGCGAGTGTCAGCGCCCGCGAGCGTCGTCTTCGGACGCACCGTACCGAGAATCGACGCGGAGGACCCGATGGACACTCACGCAGACGCCGAGGACACCGATCGGGACGACGTGGAAGAGCGTGCCTACGTTCCGAACCGTCGCGGACGCGGTGGATTCGACCCCGAAGCCGACGCGATCGCCCGGGCCGCCAGATACTCGTTCCGCCAACGTGCCGTTCTCGGACTGGTTTTCGCGATCATCGCGTCGGGGGCCCTGGCCGTCATCATCTCCTCGACGCTGTGGTGGGTGTGCGGACTGACAATCGTCGCCCTCGCCGGCTACATGTACTACCTCCGTCGCCAGGTGCAGATCGAACAAGAGATTCGCCGACGGCGCATGAACCGAATGGGCCGGTCGCGCCTCGGCGTCGAGTCCCGCACCGACGAGGAACTCAGGCTCGTGCCGCAGCGTCTGCGTCGGCCGGGCGCCGTCGTGCTCGAAATCGATGACGAGGACCCGCAATTCGACCACCTCGATCACTACGAGGAGCCGTTCCAGCAGTCCGCTCCGGTGCACGACGACATTCGCCGCGCATCGGGGGCGTGATTCCGGTAGGAGTGCCGTCGCTACGTCGACGAAGGCGACCCCGGGTTTCGTGGATCGAGCAGTGCTTTGGTACTGTTGCGCAGCGCGGTTCACCGACCGCGAGGGGCTGTGGCGCAGTTGGTAGCGCGTCTCGTTCGCATCGAGAAGGTCAGGGGTTCGATTCCCCTCAGCTCCACCACACAGAACAAGGCCCGGTCGACACTGTCGACCGGGCCTTGTTTCGTTCGGTGTGCAGGATCAGGAAGCGGATCCCGATCCGAGGGCGCCGAGGAGCTCGATCAGAGGAATGTCGGAAGCGGAGCTTCCCGTGGTGCTTCCGGTGGACAGAATGCTGGAGATGAAGGTTGCGAGATCCATTTCGGAAAACCCCTTGTTTCGGTGGAGGGAGTGTGCAAACCGGTTGTGCCCGACAGTGCTGCTCAACCACAGGTATTGATACCGGACCGAAGAAGACTGCGTCAGAGGTTTTCGGGTGAATTCTTGACGATTGGGAGATAGCACTATGCCCAAAAGAACTTCTGGTGGTGTGTCCCAGCGCTAGGGCGACTCGCGACGAGCCAACGCCGACGGCCACCAGATCGCCCGGCCGATGTCGTAGGACAGCGCAGGCACCAGAATGCTGCGCACGACGATGGTGTCCAGCAGAACGCCGAACGCTACTGCGAACCCGATCTCGGCCAGGAAGACCAGCGGAAGTACCCCGAGCACGGCGAACGTCGCCGCCAGGACGACGCCCGCAGACGTGATCACGCCACCCGTCACTGCGAGTCCGCGAAGGATGCCGGGCCGCGTGCCGTGCCCGAGGGTCTCCTCGCGCACACGCGTCATCAGGAAAATGTTGTAGTCGATGCCGAGTGCGACGAGAAAGACGAACGCGAACAACGGGAACGACTGGTCCGCGCCCGCGAAGTGGAACACGTGCGAGAACATCCAACCGCTGACGCCGAGAGTCGCCGCGAACGACAGCACGACGGTCGCGATGAGAATCAGCGGAATCAGCAACGCGCGCAACAGGATCGACAGCACGACGAAGATGACGACGAGCACGATGGGAATGATCAGATTGCGGTCGTGCACCGACGCCGCCTGCACGTCGACCGTCGCAGCCGAATTGCCGCCCACGAGAGTCTCGTCGATCCCGTGGAGATTCGCCCGCAGTCGTTCGACGGTGTCCAAGGCCGCGGGGGAATCGGGCGCGTCGGCGAGCGTCGCGTTGATCAGAATTCGTCCGTCGACCGGTTGTACCTGCAGAGACGGGGGCGGACACCCCGTCTGGCCGGCCAGTGCCGCCGGACCGACCGTCGCGATCAGATCGGCCAGCTTCGCGAAATCGACTTGCACACAGACGGATCCGGGTTCCTGTGCTACGCCCTGTGTTCGTTCTGCGGCACGGATGACGTCGTCGGCCGAATCCTGAGAGGTGACGATCACTGCGGGTGCGCCGGTGCCTGGGTCGAACTTCGAGGTGTACAACTGCTGACCGACGACGGCCTCCGGCTCGTTCGTGAAGTTCTCGGTCGTCGTCAGGCCGTCGGTGTCGAGGCTGGTGATGCCCACGAGGCACAGTAGAAGCAGAACCGTCGCGCCGATCCATGCCGGCCGGTGTCTGCGTTCGACCGCGGCGGCGACGCGTCCCCACAGCCCGTGCGTCGCGAGATCGGTCCTGTCGTCGACGTCGGGGCGGCGGGGCCAGAACACCCAACGGCCGCACAGGGACAGCGCGACCGGCAGGAACGTCATCATCACCAGGACGGTGCACGCGATGCCGATCGCCGCGACGGGTCCGAGGCTCTTGTTGGAGTTCAACTCGGAGAACATCAGGCACAGCAGGCCGATGATCACCGTTCCCGCCGACGCGAGAATCGCGGGCGCCGACTCCTTCCACGCCCTGGCCATCGCGTCGAACCTGCTCGGATACGCGTGTAGTTCTTCTCGATACCGCGCGATCAGCAGCAGCGCGTAGTCGGTCCCCGCGCCGATCACGAGGACGAAGAGAATGCCCTGGCTCTGGCCCGTCAGCGTCAGGACGTCGTGCTTGGCCAAGTAGTAGATGATCACCGACGCCAACCCGACCGCGAGCACAGCCGACAGGATCGGAAAGACCCAGAGCACGGGCGAGCGATAGACCACCAGCAGGATCAGCACAACGACCAGGAGAGCCGCACCGAGCAGGGCGCCGTCGAGCCCGGCGAACGCGTCGATGAACGCCACGAGCAGGCCACCGGGGCCGGCCGGAAGGACGTCGACGCCGTCGGGGACGGCCCCGCGGGCAGTGTCGACGACGGTTTCCTCGGTGGCGGCCAGGGCGTCGCCGCTGACGTCGACGCCGTCGGCCTTGGCCACCAGCGGCACGTAGAGCGCGGCGGTCTGTCCGTCCGCGGAGTACTGGGGAGGCGTCATGCCCTTGCCGTCGACCCCGTCGATGCCCGAGATCTGCCGACGCGCGTCCTCGATCGCGCGCTTGTCGTCGTCGGTCAGTCCGGAATCACGATCGAACAGGACGAATCCGGGGATGGATTGAACCGACAGGAATGCCGTCGACTCATTCGCGACGACGGTGGATTCGGCCGACCCCGGAAGGTACGACGCGTTGTCGTTCTTCTGTACCTCGCCGAGCTTGCCTTGGTAGGTGCCGCCGAATGCGCCGAGCAGCAGGGCCGCGACCGCGAGTGCGACGACGGTGAAGACCGGCCACCGGGAGAGAAGCTTCGCCGTCTGACCCATCGTCGTTCTCCTCGGATGCCTGATGCACACGAAAAAGTCGCTGGCCAAGTAGACCACGGTGACATCGCGCGGGTGATGGGAACGACGGGGTGAGCATCCCGGTAGCATTCGTGAGAAGTACGCAACTGGCCGCTACGTGGAGTGTGAATGGCTTTCGAGATTGTCGACCTCGAGGAAACGTGGGTCGCCGGTCTTCCGGTTCGTAGCCCCAAGCGGGCTCTGGGAAGACTCAACGATCCGAATTTGGATGCGGCGTGGTCGTCGGTGTTGAACCAGGAGATCCCGGGACCGCTGGCGTCGATCTACACGGACTTCGCGCCCGGAATCGGTTCGTACAACACGCAGATCGTCGGCTATCGATGTTCTGCGCTGAGCCAGGTGACGCGTGGGCATCTCGTCGCCAAGGTTCCGCGTGCCAAGTACGCAAAGTTCTCGTCGGTCGGCCACTTCCCCGACATCATGACGCGATTGTGGAAGCAGATCGATCACGCAGAGGAGGAGGGCGAGATCACCCGTACCTTCACCGCGGACTACGAGTACTACCCGCACGCGTACAAGATCGATCTGTACCTGTCGATCGAGCAGACAGGATTCAAAGCGTGACGCACCGAGTGACCGCGCGGTCCGCGGAGTTGTTCGGCGGCCTGGTCGCGCCACGCATCACCCCCGGCGCCGAGGTGAGCAACAGCGAGTTGATCCGATTCCTCCGTGAGCGCATCCGCGAGCGTTCGGCCGACGACATCGTGGTCAGCACCGTTTTCGTGCCCGACGCACACGGCGTCTACAACGCGGTCGTGGCGGTCAAGCATCTGTCTCCCGGCGACGTGCCCATCGGTGACGTCTTCGTCGAGGTCCCGAGCGGCGTGTACGCCGTCTTCTCTCCGAGTGGCACCCTGCGCGACCCGATCCAGGACGTGTGGGCGCAGGCCGAGGAAGCGACGGAATCGGGTGCGATATTCCGCGCGTACAAAGAGGACATCGAGGTCGTTACAAATTCCGGCGAAGTGGAACTTTTTATTTCGATCGTTATGTGAAGCGGCGATTATGCCGACCGAATGTCACTTCTGGATCACGAAGAGTGGTTCGTTGCAGTTAGTATTATCTCGCGCAACCGGACAGACGGTAGGTGCGGCGAAGTTCGAGCCCACGGATTCGCCCAGGCCACCACTGATCACAGCTGGTCGGCGTCGGTGTCAAACAGGCAACTGAGCAGGGGTGAAGCTACATGGTTAGGCAATTGAGGGCAGAAGCGACACGTGCGGCAGCGCTGCGCGCGGCAGCCGATCTCTTTCTCGAAGTAGGTCATGCAAATGCGACATTGAGTCAGGTGTCCGCGCAGTCCGGTGTCACCAAGGGTGCGCTGTATTTCCATTTCGCGTCCAAGGAAGAACTGGCCAAGGCGATCGTCGACGAGGGACACGAGCGTGTCTCGACGGCATGCGCGGGCCTGGTCGACAGCCGCTCGCCTGCTCTCGAATCGGTCATCGGCATCTCGTACTCGGTGCTGGAACTGGCCGCCTCCGACCCCCTCGTGCGCGTCATGTACCGCTTGCAGATGGAGATCGACGGGTCCGAGACCGCGCGGGGCAGCGTGTTCGGAACGTGGGGGAACATCTTCGAGCACCTCTTCGACCGTGCCATCGAACACGGTGACGTCGCCGATCACCTCGACTCCTCCAATGCTGCACTGCTCGTCTGCGAGATGCTCGCCGGCGTGCTGATGGTGTCCGAGGCTCAGTCGACGCTCGAGACGGCTCCGTCGCGCATGGAGAAGGTCTGGCACACCGTGCTGCCGTCGCTCGTTCCGCCGAACAAGCTCGGATACTTCCGGGAATTCGCGGCTCGCAGCCTGTCCAGCTTCGTGCCCGCCGAGATGGCGACGTCGCCCGTCGACGCCTAGTTCTCACCCTCCTTGCGGGGAGTCGGCGTCGGGCGGACACTGTGTGACATGGAGCACACAGCAGTGAATCACAGGATGTCCGACGCCGAACTCCGCAAGGCAATCGGCACACTTCAGAGCCGTGCCGACGACGCCCGTAAGCGCGGCGCCGACCAGGATGCGGACAGCATCGAACGGACTGTCGCCGAGTATCGAGAAGAGATGAGCAGGCGGCTCTAGCGTGCGATTCCGACCGGGCCGAAACGCTCGGTCTTGACCCTGAACGGCATATGTCCCTGCGTGACGAGGACGTCGGCGACCATCTCGACGAACCCTGTCGGGCCGCAGACGAAACACCGCGGGGCGATGTCCGGTGACCAGCCGCCCGATGCGATCGCGTCGGGAGTGAGCCGTCCCGGATGGCCGTTCGGATCCTCGCGCGTGTAGCGGATGGCTACCTCCACTCCCGCCTGCATCGATGCGAGTTCCGACGCGTACATCACCTCCGCGGGTGAGCGAACCGAGTAGATCAGTCGGAACGGTGCGGTGGAACCGCTCCGGCGACGCGCTCTGATCATCGCCATCAACGGCACGATGCCGGACCCGCCTGCGATCAACAGCACCGGTGCGTCGTCGGCCTCGTCCCAGACGAACCAGCCTCCGATCGGCCCCTTCAGTTCGACCTGTGCGCCGACCTCCAGCACGTCGGCGAGGTACGGCGAGACCTCGCCGTCGTCGACGGTCTGAACGGTGAGCACGACGGTACTGCCGTCGGCGGGTGTTGCCATCGAGTAGCTGCGCTGCGCGCTGTAGCCGTCCTCGGCGGTGAGGCGGACATCCACGTGCTGGCCGGGCCGATGGCCGGGCCACCCGTCGACATCGAACGTCAGTGTTGTCGAGGTGGGCGTTTCGGTCGTTCTGTCGGTCAGGGTAGCGACGAGCCAGTTCACGCGTTCAGTCTCCCTGATACCGCTGCTCCTGCCACGGATCGCCGTAGTCGTGATAGCCGTTGCGTTCCCAGAACCCGGGCTCGTCGCGCACCATCAGCGTCAGCGTGCTCACCCACTTGGCGGACTTCCAGAAGTACAGGTGTGGCACGAGAAGTCGTGCAGGACCGCCATGTTCGGGCCGCAGCGGCGCGCCGTCGTACTCGAACGCGAGCCATGCTCTGCCACCGCGTAATTCGGTCAACGGGAGGTTGGTGGTGTAACCGTCGTAGCTGCTTGCCATGACATGCGTTGCTGCAGTGTCGATTCCATCAAACAACGTATCGAGCGACACACCGCGCCAACGAGTGTCGAGCTTGGACCACGTCGTCACACAATGGATGTCCACCACCGGCTTCTCGTTCGGCAGCGCGCGCATCTGCTGCCAGTTCCACCGATGCGTCTCGCCACGCTCGGTGACGATCGCGAATTCCCAACGGTCCGTCGTGACCCGCGGCGTCGGACCGACCGACAACACAGGGAAATCCGTCGTCAGATGCGGACCGGGTGGGGTACGGCCGTCGTTGCCGCGGCGCTTGCCGTGGAACCCCTTCGAGACGATTGCCATGAAACCTCCGGTGGTGCCGCGTGACTGCCGCGTATCGTGCAGTAGGGAATCGATCTTCGAATGTGGGGGGACCAGCACCCGATGACCATCACGAATCTACGCGGAAAGAAGACGTTCATCACCGGGGCGGGCAGTGGGATCGGCCGTGCCACCGCGCTTGCCGCCGCGAACGAGGGCGCCGAGCTGTATCTGACCGATATCAACGAGGCGTCGCTGAAGGACACGGTCGCGGCCGTCGGCAACGCCGCAGCGATGTCGCAGGCGTTCGACGTCTCCGACTACGACGCCGTCACCGCGTTCGCGACCGAGGTGCACGACGCGGCAGGCAGCCTCGATGTCGTCATGAACATCGCGGGAGTGTCGGCGTGGGGGACTGTCGAAAATCTCGAGCATCGGCAGTGGAAGTCCATGGTCGACGTCAACCTCATGGGCCCGATCCACGTGATGGAGAACTTCCTGCCACCGATGATCCACGCCGGACGCGGTGGGCATCTGGTCAACGTGTCGTCGGCGGCCGGACTCATTCCGTTGCCGTGGCACGCGGCCTACAGTGCGAGCAAATACGGTCTGCGCGGTGCGTCGGAAGTGTTGCGGTACGACATGAAGCGGCACGGCATCGGCGTCAGCCTCGTCGTGCCGGGTGGAGTGAAGACCGGGCTCGTCGACACCGTCGAGATCGCGGGCGTGGACCGCGACGATCCGCGGGTGAAGAAGTTGCAGCACCGCTTCGAAAAGCGTGCTGTCACACCGGACAAGGTGGCCGAGGCCATTCTGAAGGGCATCTACAAGAACCGTTATCTCGTGTACTCGTCGAACGACATCAGGTTCGGATACTGGTGGGCTCGGAAGTTCGCGCCGCCGTACGAGTTCGTGCTGCAGAAGGCGAACGATCAGTTCAGCAAACTGCTATAGATCCACATCGAGTCGACGTGCGCCCGGTCCGGATTGCGCCAACTCGTCCTGCGGATTCGCGAGAGTGCAGCTGGTCAGCGAGAGGCAGCCACAGCCGATGCAGCCGGTCAGGTCGTCGCGCAGCCGAATCAGTTGCGCGATGCGATGTTCGAGGTCGTCGTGCCAGCGGCCCGACAGCCGGGCCCAATCTCGCTTCGTCGGCGTGCGCTCCTCCGGAAGCTCGGCGAGGGCGTCGCGAATTTCGGCCAACGGAATGCCGACCTTCTGCGAGATGCGGATGAACGCGACACGCCGGAGCGTCTCACGCGGGTAGCGACGCTGGTTGCCCGACGTCCGTCTGCTGCTGATCAACCCTTGCTTCTCGTAGAAATGCAGCGCCGACACGGCAACTCCGCTGCGATCGGAAAGCTGTCCCGGGGTGAGTTCGCGGACGTTCCAGTCGGGCATCGGCATGGTGACGAGAGTACGCAGCGCGCCGAAGGCGCATCATTGAACGATGACTGATCGACTGGGCGCCGATTCCGAGGTCGGCACGCTGCGCACCGTCATGTTGCATCGACCGGGCGACGAGTTGCGCCGCCTCACCCCTCGCAACAACGACCAACTGCTGTTCGACGGTGTGCCGTGGGTCGACCGGGCGCAGGAGGAGCACGACGCGTTCGCGGAACTCCTGCGGGGCCGAGGCGTCGAGGTGCTGTTGTTGTCGGACCTGCTCACCGAGACTCTGACGGCGAGCGGTGCCGCGCGCATGCAGGGAATCTCTGCCGCGGTCGACGAGCGCAAACTGGGCCGGGCTCTTGCGCAGGACCTCAGCGTTCACCTTCGCGGCGTTCCTGCCCCCGAGCTGGCCAAGGTCCTGATGGCCGGCATGACGTTCGACGAACTGCTTGCCGCCGAGACCGGAGTGCCCGAGGTGGGCGGGTCCTCGTTGGTGCGACGTATGCATCACGGCGCCGACTTCGTCATCGATCCGCTGCCGAATCTGTTGTTCACGCGGGACTCGTCGTTCTGGATCCGCAACCGGGTGGCCATCACGTCGCTCGCGCTGCCCGCTCGGTTGCGGGAGACGTCGCTGACGGATCTGATCTACGCGTTCCATCCGCGCTTCCTCGGGGTGCGTCGGGCGTACGAGTCGCGCACCGCGCCGGTCGAGGGCGGCGACGTGCTGCTGCTGGCGCCGGGTGTGGTGGCCGTCGGCGTCGGCGAGCGGACGACGCCTGCGGGCGCGGAAGCGTTGGCGCGCAGCCTCTTCGAGGACGATCTGGCGCACACGGTGCTGGTGGTGCCCATCGCGCAGGAGCGTGCGTCCATGCACTTGGACACCGTGTGCACGATGGTCGACACCGACGCCGTCGTCATGTACCCGGCTATTCGAGACACGTTGTCCGCGTTCACGATTCGAAAGGAAGGCCATGGCGTCCGCATTCGCGGCGCCGACCCGTTCCTCGCCGCCGCCGCCGACGCGATGGGCATCGAGAAGCTCCGCGTCATCGACACCGGACTCGACCACGTCACCGCCGAACGCGAGCAGTGGGACGACGGGAACAACACCCTCGCGCTCGCGCCGGGCGTCGTCGTCGCCTACGAGCGGAACGTGGAGACGAATGCCCGGCTGGCCGCGTCGGGAATCGAGGTGTTGACGATCAGCGGGTCGGAACTCGGGTCCGGTCGAGGTGGGCCCCGCTGTATGTCGTGCCCGATTGCGCGGGACAGTGCGGCTTCGCCGCCCGTGAGTGCGAATGTGTAGCCCGCTATACATTCGCACTCACAAGACGTCCTGGACCTTGTCGGCCGGTCGTGCGAGCACGGTCCCCTTGTCGGTCTTCACGATCGGACGCTCGATGAGGATGGGGTGATCGACCATGGCGGCAATCAATTCGTCGTCCGACGCGTCGGCGAGACCCAGCTCTTTGTAGACGGCTTCCTTCGTGCGAATGGCCTGCGACGGCGTCAGACCCGCGTCGTCGAGCAGTGTGCGGAGCCCGTCCGTCGTCGGCGGAGTCTCGAGGTACTTGACGACGGTCGGCTCGATCCCCGCCTCCTGGATCGCCTTCAGCACCGTCCGGGACGTGTTGCAGCGAGGGTTGTGGTAGATGATCGCGCTGGTGGTCATGACAGAGGATCTTGCCACTGTTTGTCCACGGGGCCCGGCGGGTAGGCGTCGGGAATGACTGATCGACGAGTAGTGATTGCCGGAGGACACGGAAAAATCGCTCAGCAGTTGACCGAAGTGCTGACTGCGCAGGGCGATCGGGCGGTGGCGTTGATCCGAAATCCCGACCACAGCAACGCCGTGGCGGCCCTGGGCGCGTTGCCGGAGGTCATCGATCTCGAACACGCATCGGTCGACGACGTCGCCGCACTCTTGCACGACGCCGACGCGGCCGTCTTCGCTGCGGGCGCGGGAGCGTCGGGAGGCGTCGAACGCAAGGACACCGTGGACCGGGCGGGCTCGGTGTTGCTGGCCGACGCGGCCGAGAAGGCAGGCGTGAAGCGGTTCGTCCAGGTCAGCTCGTTCGGCGCGGGCGAACCCGTCGCCGACGACGCCGAGGACACGTGGAAGGCGTACATCGCGGCCAAGACCGCGGCCGAAGAGGACCTGAAAGCGCGAACGAAGCTGGACTGGACCATCGTTCGACCGGGCGGATTGACCGACGACGACCCGACGGGACACGTCACGCTGTCGGAACCACCGCTGGAGCGCGGAACCGTGCCGCGTGCCGACGTCGCGCACGTCATCGCCCTGGTGCTCGAAACGCCGTCGACGATCGGGAAGACCGTGATGTTGACGTCGGGGGACACCCCGGTCGAGGACGCAGTCAAGGGCGTGTAGCCGGCGTAGGTTCTCCGTATGCACGTGCGTATCGACCCGGCGTCGAAGACCCCGCTGTACGAACAACTTCGCGCCGGGATTCTCGACCAGGTGCGTAGCGGAGAACTGATCGCGGAGACCAAGATTCCGACGGTGCGCGGTCTCGCCGAGGAATTGCAGATCGCACCGCACACTGTTGCGAAGGCGTACAAGGAACTCGAAGCCCAGGGCGTCATCGAAGCACGCGGTCGGCGCGGAACCTTCATCGCGTCGGGTGGTGATCCCACCGAGGACAACGCGGCGCGCGCAGCCGTCGCGTACGTGGCGGAGTTGCGCGCGCTGGGAATGGACGACGATCGCATCAGAGAATTCGTCGACGCAGCACTGCGCCGAGGTTGACGCTTCAACAACGATGTGCCAGGGTGGTCGGGTCCCGTTGCCGTGCCCGAAGGAATTCTCATGAACTCGACCATCTTCCGCGACTTCGCCACCCTGGTTGCCCGGATCGGCCTGGGCATCGTCTTCATCGCCCACGGTTGGCAGAAGCTCAACACCAACGGTCTCGACGCCACCAAAGCCGGATTCGAAGGAATGGGCGTACCCCTACCTGCCGTGTCCGCCTACTTCGCGACGTTCGTCGAGCTGATCGGCGGCATCGCGCTTCTGCTCGGCATCTTCACCCCGATCGTCGGCATCCTGCTGTTCCTCGACATGGTCGGTGCGTTCGCGTTCGTGCACTACGACCTCGGCGTCTTCGTGTCCGAGGGTGGCTACGAACTCGTCGTCGCGCTGGGCGTCGGCTCGCTGTTGCTCGCGGCTGTCGGTGCCGGACGCTTCAGCCTCGACGGTGTCTTCGGCGGTAAGACGAGCTTCTCGAAAGCTCGCGCATAACGCTTGCGGCACAGGCGCTTCGCACCCGTGCGCGCGAATGTACAGCCCGCTGTACATTCGCGCGCACGTGGCGCGCTAGCGCCAACTGGGCAGCCACAACTGCCGCTGCCACATCTCGGGCGTGATGGGCATGGCCGTCAGGATGGGCCACAACCAGATGAAGTTCGCGATGACGAGGCCGACGTAGAGGCACACCAACAGCAGTCCGGTGCCTCTCCGTTCGGCCGAGGCACGCGCCGATCCGATGATCTGCCCGAGTATCAGCGCGAAGCCCATCACCATGAACGGCGCGAGGGCGACGGCGTAGAAGTAATACATCTGACGATCGAGCGTCAGGAACCACGGCAGAAAACCCGCGGCGTAACCGGTGAGCACGACGGCGAAGCGCCAGTCGCGTCGCACGAACACCATCCACATGCACCAGAGCAGCATCGGGACGGCGAGCCACCACATGGCCGGGGTACCGATCAACATGATGGCTTTGACGCACGACCCCGCCGAGCAGCCCTGGACGGTGTCGCCGTCGGCGAAGTAGTACAGCATGGGCCGCAGACCCATCGGCCACGTCCACGGCTTCGATTCCCACGGGTGGTGATTGCCGGCCGAGTTCGTCAGACCGGAGTGGAAGTCCAGCACGTTGCCGCTGTAGTACCACAGTGACCGCAGCGCGCCCGGCACGAACGAGAAAGGCCCGTCCGTCCCGATCTGATTTCCGACGGCGTGACGATCGACGCCGTTCTCGCTCGCGAACCACCCTGCGTACGTGCACAAATAGACGAATACGGGGATCACGACGAGTGCGTAGAGGCCCGGACCGATGTCGCGCACGGCAGTGCCGAGCCAGGGGCGTCGAACACCGTTCGCGCGTCGGGCCGCGAGATCGAAAGCGACACACAGCAGTCCGAAGAAGGCAATGAAGTACACGCCGGACCACTTGGTGCCACATGCGAGTCCGAGCAGTATGCCCGCGCCGAACCTCCACCACCGCACGCCGAGTCGGGGGCCGAATTCGCTTGCGTCGATGCGTCCTTCGAGCCGGGCCTTGGCCATGCGCGCGCGTACGTCGTCGCGGTCCACGACGAGACATCCCATCGCCGCGGTGACGAAGAACGCCAGGAAGATGTCGAGCATCCCGATGCGCGACGACACGAACGTGACTCCGTCGACGATCAACAGGATTCCGGCGATCGCACCTACAAGAGTCGACCGTGCCAAGCGTCGCACCGTGCGAATCACGATCAGCACCAACAACGTTCCGAGCAGCGCGGCCGAGAAGCGCCACCCCCAGCCGTTGTAGCCGAAGATCGCCTCGCCGACCGCGATCAACTGTTTGCCGACGGGCGGGTGCACGACGAGCCCGTACGCCGGGTTGTCCTCGATTCCGCCGCCGGTGAGGACCTGCCATCCTTGCGGCGCGTAGTGCTTCTCGTCGAACACCGGAGTGCCGGCATCGGTCGGGTAGCGCAGCATCGCGAACCGTGTGACGGCGGCGATGGCCGTGATGACCAGTGTGACCATCCAACCCCGCATGCGGTCGACGTCGCGGTAGAGATCGGCAGCCCGAGACGTCGGACCGGGACTGACGACGTACCGCTCGGTCAACAAGGTCACATGCCGATGGTAGGCGGCGGGCCGCGATACGGGACGATGGAGGCATGCTGATCCTTGCCGCAACCCCCATGGGCGACGTCGGCGACGCGTCGCCACGACTGCGCGACGCGCTCGCGACGGCCGAGGTCGTCGCGGCCGAGGACACGCGTCGCACCAAGCAGTTGGCGTCGGCGCTCGGGGTGACGATCACCGGCAAGGTGGTCAGCTTCTACGACCAGGTCGAGTCCAACCGTCTGCCGATGCTCGTCGACGCCGTCCGCGAAGAGAAGAAAGTCCTTCTCGTCACCGATGCGGGCATGCCGTCGGTCAGCGATCCCGGCTATCGACTCGTCGCCGCGTGCGTCGAGAACGACCTGCCGGTCACGTGCCTCCCTGGCCCCTCCGCGGTGACGACGGCCCTTGCGCTCTCCGGTCTGCCCGTCGAACGCTTCTGTTTCGACGGCTTCCCACCGCGCAAGCAGGGCCAGCGTCGTGCGTTCTTCGAGACCCTGAAGACCGAACCGCGGGCGTGCGTGTTCTTCGAGGCGCCGCATCGTCTGGATGCGTGCCTGGCCGACGCGGTCGCCGTGCTCGGGTCCGAACGACGCGCCGCGGTCTGCCGAGAGCTCACCAAGACCTACGAAGAGGTCAAGCGTGGAACCCTCGGCGAACTCGCGACGTGGGCCGCCGACGGGGTCCGCGGCGAGATCACCGTGGTTCTCGCCGGCGCACAACGCGTCGTCGAGAACCCCGAGGACCTGATCGACGACGTCGAAGAGCTGGTCGCGTCGGGCATGCGGCTCAAGGACGCGTGCGCCCAGCTGGCGGTGAACGGCGTCGGCAAGCGGGAACTGTACGAGGCAGTCCTCGCATCGCGGGCGGGAGTGGAGCCTGCGGAATGACCAGATCTACACCAGGGCGGGAGTGGAGCCTGCGGAATGACCAGGACCTACGTCTAACCCACGACCTGCTGCCGTAGCCCCTCGGTCGCGGCTTCGAGCACCGTCTTGGTGCCCTTCTTGACGAGGAAACCGGGCACCGGGATCTTCGGGTCGACCGTCAGCGAGAACGCGACGTGCGTGCCCTTCTCGGTCGCCGTCAGCGTGTACTCGCCGTGCTGCGCTTTCTGCTGCGAGCTTTCGACGAGATCCCACGACACCTTGTCGTCCGACCACGTGTATTCGACGACCTGATCGTCGTTGATACCGAGGATCGACACGGCCATCTTGACGTGGTGCGGCTTCCCGTCGTCGTACCGATCCACGACCTCGATCTTCTTGTGGACCGGCGACCACGACGGCAACCCTTCGACGTCGGCGAGAACCTCGAGCACAGCTGCGGGTTCGGCCGCGATGTCGACCTCTTTGTTTCCTGTTACTGCCATGGTTGCAACGTTACTCACGCAGTGCTCGGGGCGGCGTCGAATGCGCAGTGCGATCGCACGAACTCGCCGATCTCGATCATCGCCCGACGTGCCTCCGGCAGGAAATCGGCCGCCTGGAAGACGTGCACCTGCTCGTCCCACACCTGCAGTTCGCACTCGACGCCCGCCTCTTCGAGGCGGATGGCCATGAGTTCGGCGTCGGCGAGAACCATTTCGGTCGAACCGACCTGGATCAATACCGGCGGAAGACCGGTCAGATCGGCGTCGACCGGCGAGATGCGAGGCCCGCGCTTGCCCTCGACGACGATCTTCGCGTCGACCCGGTCGGCCATCACCGTCAGCGCCGGAACCGCACCGGCCGGGAACACGGCACACTTCCGCGCGTTCTCGTGCTCGATCTTGCGCGTCGGGTCCATGTCGGTCAGTGGTGACATGACGAAGATGCCCGCAGGTCTGGGCAGGTTCACGGTCCGCAAAGCCAACGCGACCATGAACGCCAGATAACCGCCGGCGGAGTCACCTGCGATGAAGATCTGATCGGGCCGATAGCCGGCCGCAAGCAGGTAACGGTAGCCGTCGACGCCGTCTTCGACCGCGTGTGAGATCGGGTTTCTCGGCATCATGCGGTAGTCCACCGACAGAACCGGCGCGTCGGCGCTCTGCGAGACACGGGAGACGAGTCGGCGGTGGGTGTTCATGCCGCAACAGACGAACGCGCCTCCGTGCAGGTAGAGCACGACGTTGTCCTCGGAGACGCCGTCGGCGGTGACCCATTCCGCCCCACAGTCGGCGAGTTCGACGCGTCGGCTCCTGGTGCCCTTGAGCTGGGGAACCAACCGTCCGGCGTAATCGATCACGTGAAACGGCCACGGAAGATGTGCCGTCCTGGCCCAGACGGACAGAAACGGACGGACCGTGTGCTGCAGATACGCGGCGAGTGCCTTCGACGCCAGGCTTCCGCTGGGCATGTCGGCCCGGCTCGACGTGTGGGTAGCCGGGGTGAATCCCGGCCTTGGCGTAGCGGTGAGCACCGTTGTCATGCGCTCGCCTCCGATCTGCAGTTGCGTAGGACCATCGGTAACGGACAATAACCAGAGACTTAGGTCCTTTAAACGTAGAGTCGTGTTCGACGTCACACCGTTATGCAAACTAGGTGTAAAGGTGATCGCACATGGCCCTGATGCCCGTTACCGAATCCATGTTCCTGATCGCGGAATCGCGGGAGCACCCGATGCACGTCGGGGGTCTCCAACTGTTCGTTCCCGCAGGTGAACCGCATGATCTCGCAGACGAGATCCACCGCAGGTTCACAGGCGGTGAGGTGCACGACTTGTTCCGCAAACGGCCAGGTAGGCCAGTCGACATCGTCGGCAAACTCGCGTGGTCTCGCGAGACCGACATCGACTTCGAATACCACGTACGACGCGTGGTTCTTCCGTCTCCCGGGAGGATTCGAGAATTGTTCCAATTCCTCTCTCTTCACCACAGTGCGCCTCTTGACAGATACCGTCCGATGTGGGAGCTGCACATCGTCGAGGGGCTGGCCGACGGGAGGATCGCGCTCTACACCAAGGTGCACCACTCGCTCGTCGACGGCGTGTCCGCTCTGAAGCTGATGCTGAACACGCTGACCGAGGATCCGGACGACCGAAACGGCGTCGCGACGTGGGACCCGAGCCTGTTCGACGGCAAGCCGCAGCGTCGCAGTCCGTCGACTCTCGAACGGATCACCGGAGGTCTGTCGACGGGGCTCGGACTCGCGGGGGACATGTTCGATTTCGTCCCGGCCGCGGCGCGCATCGGACTGCGTGCGTTGCGTGACGAAGGTGCGCAGCTGCCGCTGCGCGCACCGCGGACGATGTTCAACGTTCCGATCGGTGGTGCGAGACGATTCGCCGCCGATACGTGGTCGATCGAGCGAATGCGTTCGGTGGCAGAGGGATTGGACATCACGCTCAACGACGTGGTGCTGGCGATGTGTGCAGGCGCCCTACGTGCCTACCTGCTCGGCGAGAACGCGCTGCCTGAATCTCCTTTGATCGCAATGGTTCCCGTGTCGCTGCGCAAGCCGGGTGAGGGCGACGCGGCAGGCAACTCGGTGACGACCATTCTGTGCAATCTCGGCACGCACGAGTCGGACCCGATGACCCGATTGCAGTGCATCACCGAATCGACGACGCGCGGCAAGGACATGATGCGCGAGCTGAACACGTTGGAGTCCTTGGCATTCGGGGCCGTGACGATGCTGCCGTTGCTGTTCGGTCCGGTTCCGGGATTCGTGCGTAGCACCCCGCCGCCGTTCAACGTCATCATCTCCAACGTTCCGGGCTCGCCGAAGGAGCTGTACTGGAACGGAGCACGTCTCGACGGCATCTACCCGGCATCGATCGTGTGCGACGGCATGGCGCTCAACATCACCGTCGCCAGCAACGGGGATTCGCTCAACTTCGGGCTCGTCGGATGTCGTCGTAGCGTCCCGCATCTGCAGCGGATGTTGACGCATCTCGAGACGTCACTGCAGGAGTTGGAGAAGGCGGCGTAGCCGCACGTGCGCGCGAATGTATAGCCCGCTATACATTCGCACGCACGGCGCGTAGTGCCTACTCGTACTTCGGGAACACCGGCGACGGCGCGGGCAATGCCTCACCGGGCACGATGCGCGTCGCGATGTCGCTGAACTGGTGCGCCGGGTTACCGAGCTGTTCGAGGATCTTCGCCGCCGAACCGGGCATCACCGGCTGCACGAGAATGCCGACGATGCGCAGTACCTCGAGCGTCACGTACAGGACGGTCGCCATGCGGGCCGGATCGGTCTTGCGCAGCACCCACGGTTCTTGCTGCGAGAAGTACCGGTTGGTCTCGCCGAGCACCGACCAGATCGCCTCTAGTGCGGAATGCAGCGCCTGGACGTCGAACTCCTTGCGGCAGATGTCGAGTAGCGCGTCGGCGCGGGCCAGCAGAGCCTCGTCGTCCGCGGTGAACTCGCCGGGCGTCGGAACCTTGCCCTCGAGATTCTTCGCGACCATGGTCAGCGACCGCTGGGCCAAGTTGCCGAGTTCGTTCGACAGGTCCGCGTTCATCCGCGTCACGATGGCCTCGGGACTGTAGCTGCCATCCTGGCCGTAGGACACCTCGCGTAGCAGGAAGAAGCGCAGCGGATCCAGACCGAACTCGGCGACCAGATCGAACGGGTCGACGACGTTGCCGACCGACTTCGACATCTTCTCGCCCTTGTTGTTCAGGAAGCCGTGCACGAACACACGCTGCGGCAACTCGATACCCGCCGACATCAGGAACGCAGGCCAGAACACGGTGTGGAACCGCGTGATGTCCTTGCCGATGATGTGCAGGCTCGCGGGCCAGAACTTTCGGAACTTCTCCGACGACGTATCGGGGTAGCCGACGCCGGTGAGGTAGTTGGTCAACGCGTCGACCCACACGTACATGACGTGGTCGGGGTCGTTCGGAACCTGGACGCCCCAGTCGAACGTCGTTCGCGAGATCGACAGATCCTTCAGTCCACTCTTGACGAAGTTGACGATCTCGTTGCGACGCGTCGCAGGTGCGATGAACTCCGGCTGCGTCTCGTACAGCTCCAGCAGCTTGTCCTGATAGGCCGAAAGCCGGAAGAAGTAGGTGGACTCCTCCGTCCACTCGACGGGCGTCTTCGTCTCGGTGGCGACACGCGATCCGTCGTCGACGACCGTCGTCTCACTCTCGGTGTAGAAGGCCTCGTCGCGCACCGAGTACCAGCCCGCGTACGTGTCGAGATAGATGTCGCCGCGCTCGACCATCTTGGTCCAGATGGCCTTGCTCGCCTCGAGATGATCGGCGTCCGTCGTACGGATGAACCGGTCGTAGGAGATGTCGAGCGTCTTGTCCAGCTCCTGGAACACATCCGAGTTACGTGCTGCCAGGTCGCGGACGTCGATGCCTTCCTTGACCGCGGTCTGCTGCATCTTCAGGCCGTGCTCGTCCGTGCCCGTCAGGAACATGACGTCGTATCCGTCGAGGCGCTTGAAGCGCGCGATGACGTCGGTCGAGATGTACTCGTACGCATGCCCGATGTGCGGGGCACCGTTCGGGTACGCGATCGCGGTCGTGACGTAGAAGGTGGGCCGTGAGGCATCAGCTGGCGCAGTCATGGTGGCGCCTACTCTATCGGCGTGAGAAGAGAACGTCCCGCGCCACCTTTGCCCGAGCCGCTGCACAGCCTCGTCGACGCGCACACACACCTCGACGCGTGCGGTGCCACTGATGCCGCGTCGACGGCCGAGATTCTCGATCGCGCCGAATCCGTCGGCGTCGGACGCGTGGTGACCGTGGCCGACGACCTGGCTGCCGCGCGTTTCGCCGTCGACGCAGCCCAGTGGGACCCGCGGGTGTGGGCGGCCGTCGCCATTCATCCCACTCGCGCCAACGTTCTCGACGACGCCGTGAAGGCCGAGATCGAGCGGTTGGCCTCCGATCCCCGCGTCGTCGCTGTCGGGGAGACCGGCCTCGACTACTACTGGCCGGGCAAGCTGGACGGCTGCGCGACGATCGACGAGCAGCACGACGGCTTTCGCTGGCACATCGATCTCGCGAAGCGTCTCGGCAAGCCGCTGATGATTCACAACCGCGAAGCCGACGAGGATCTGCTGTCCGTGTTGAAGCACGAAGGCGCTCCCGAGACCGTGATCTTCCACTGCTTCTCGTCGGGACCCGAGATCGCGCGAGCCTGCATCGACGCGGGCTACGTGCTCAGTCTGTCGGGCACCGTCAGTTTCAAGAACGCGCACGCTCTGCGTGAGGCGGCAGTGCTGATTCCCGACGACCAACTGCTCGTCGAGACCGATGCGCCGTTCCTGACGCCGCACCCGTTCCGGGGTGCGCCCAACGAGTCGTACTGCCTGCCGTACACGGCGCGGGCTCTGGCGGAGATTCGTGGCCAGGATCCTGTCGAGCTGGCGTCGCACGTCACCGAGAACGCCGAGCGGGTGTATGCGCTGCGCGCCCGTGAGTGATTAGTCGGACCCTGGAGCCTGTTGCTTAATTGGTGTGCGGGCGGGCGGCTGGTGGCCCGTGTTTTCTGGTGGCCGGTGGCCGGTGGCTGGTGGTGGATGTCGTCGGCCACCGGCCCCTGCCGTGTCAGGCAGCCAGTGCG
>NZ_JABUCO010000035.1:0-40003 GCF_019835205.1 Rhodococcus sp. BP-261
CAAACGACTCGCCCAAGGCAAAAGCAAACGCGACATCATCCGCTGCCTCAAACGAGCCGTCGCCCGCGAAATGTTCCAACTACTCACACAGAAAATCCGCAGTTGACACTCATAGGAGCATCACGGGCGGCGCAGCCGCGCTAGATTTCGACGACCGTCAGCCCACCTTCCGCGTGCGTGCTCCGCAGCCGCTTCTTGTCGTACTTCCCGACGCTTGTCTTGGGTACCTCTTCGATGAACGTCCACCGCTCCGGCAACTGCCAGTGCGCGACGCGGCCGTCGAGGAATTTCTTGAGCTCGTCTGCAGTGATGCTCGCACCGTCGCGCACGACGACGGCAACCAGCGGCCGCTCGTCCCACTTTGCGTCGGGGACACCGATGACCGCAGCCTCACGTACGTCGGGATGTTCCATGACGTGGTTCTCCAACTCGACCGACGAGATCCACTCGCCGCCGGACTTGATGATGTCCTTGGCGCGGTCGGTCAGCGTCAGGTAGCCGCGTGACGAGATGGTGCCGACGTCACCTGTGCGCAGCCACCCGTCGTCGAACTTGTCCGACGCGTCGTTGCGGTAGTAGCTGCCCGTGATCCACGGCCCACGAACTTCGAGTTCACCGACGCTCGTTCCGTCCCAGGGCAGCTCGGTGCCTGCATCGTCGACGATTCTCGCCCGGACAGCAGCGATGAATCGTCCTTGTGTGCAGCGCAAGTCGAACTCTTCCTCCGGGGACAGCCCTGCGTCGGGCCTGCCCGACGTACCGACCGGCGAGGTCTCGGTCATGCCCCACGCCTGTGTGATGTGTACGCCGTACTCCTCGTGGAACGCCCGCATCAGCGACGGCGGGCAAGCACTTCCGCCGACCAACACGTCGCGCAGACACGACAGGTCTACCGGGTGCTCGGCGAGATGCGCATACAGGGCCTGCCAGATGGTCGGGACCGCAGCTGCCGCCGTCGGACGGAGCGTTTCGATCATCTGAGCGAGGGGCGCGGGCTGCAGGTACTTGTCGGGCATGATGATCGACGCACCGACCATCAGCGCCGCGTAGGGCAGACCCCACGACATAGCGTGGAACATCGGCACGATCGCGAGGACCGTGTCGGACTGCGCGAGGCCCATGCTGTCCGACATGCATGCCTGCATCGAGTGCAACCAGATCGAGCGATGCGAATACACGACGCCCTTCGGATCGCCGGTGGTGCCGGACGTATAACACATTGCGGCAGCGGATCGTTCGTCGAGCTCGGGCCAGTCGAATTCCTCGGGCTTGCCGTCGAGCAGGGCCTCGTAGTTCAGCACCTCGATGTGAGACGGCGCCTGCACGTCCGCCGGATCGGCGCCGACGACGACCAGATGCCGGACGGTCGGCATCTTCGGGAGCAACGGCGTCAGGAGGGGGAGCAGGCTGGCGTCGGCGATGATCACGCGGTCTTCGGCGTGCTCGGCGATGTAGACGAGCTGTTCGGGGAACAGTCGGATGTTGAGGGTGTGCAACACCGCCCCCATCGCGGGCACGGCCATGTAGGCCTCCATGTGTGCCGCGTTATTCCACATGAACGTGGCGACGCGTTGGTCGTCGTCGATTCCGATGGAACGTAGGCCGTGCGCGAGTTGCGCTGCGCGTCGGCCCAATTGGGCGAAAGTGACGGTACTGGGGCCGTCGTCACCCCATGTGGTGATTCGGGCGTCGGCGTGGATCGACGTCCCGAAGCGGACCAGCTGGCCGATCGACAGAGGGGTGTCCTGCATCGTGCTCTTCATGTACGTCCCGTTCCTCCGGTGCTCGATGTGGTGCGCATCACAGGGTGCACACTACGGAAACGAACGAACGCGGCGGCGGTTTCGGCCCTCAGAGAGCGGCAAAGGGTGATTTTGTCGACCACCACAGGGTGAATTGTGGCCGACCGGCGGCGGGAGGCCACGGCGTCGGACACGATGCTGCACATGACGTCGTTCGATACAGATGTCCTGGTGGTGGGGGCAGGGCCGGTGGGTTTGGTGCTGGCGGTCGAGTTGGCGCGCCGAGGGGTCGCGACCAGGATCATCGATCGCCGCACCGAACCGACCGACGAATCGCGAGCGGTGGTCGTCCATGCGCGCAGCCTGGAAATGATGGATGCGATGGGCGTCGTCGACGCGATCGTCGATTCCGGCCGCCGGACCACTGCGTTGCACTTCCACGCCGACGGGAAAATGCTGGCCGACGTCCCGCTCGATACCGTCGACAGTCCGTATCCCTTCTCGGTGACGACGGCGCAGACCGAAACCGAACGCATTCTCACCGCCCGGCTTCGGGAGCTGGGCGTCGAGATCGAGCGGGGAGTCGAGCTGATCGACTTCACGCAGGACGGCGCGTCGGTGCAGGCGTTCACATCGACCGGCAGCATCACGTGTCGCTACCTGGTGGGGACGGACGGGGCGTCGAGCACCGTTCGGCATCATCTCGGCCAGAAGCTGGAAGGCTCGTTCAAGGGCGAGCGGTTCCTGATGGGTGACGTCGACGCGACCTACGACCTGGATCGACGGGCGATGCACATGTTCGCGTCGTCGGGTGGTGGTCCGGCGCTCATCTTCCCAATGGTGGGTGATCGTGTTCGGGTAATTGCCGAAATCGACGCCGCGGATCGAAACCGTGAGGCGACGATGGAGTGGCTGCAACAGGTGTGCGACGAGCGTGGTCTCGGCGCCCAGCTCCGGTCACCGCGTTGGCTGACGACGTTCGAGATTCATCACGCGCAAGTTCCGCGTTATCGAACCGGCCGGGTGTTCCTCGCCGGCGATGCGGCACACGTGCATAGTTCGGCCGGCGGGCAGGGGATGAACACAGGCATGCAGGACGCGTTCAACCTCGGGTGGAAACTTGCTGCGGCAGTGATGGATACGGCGTCGGAGGCGCTGCTCGACAGCTACCACGACGAACGCCACCCCGTCGCTGCGCACGTCATCGGCGAGACGACGCTGATCACACGTGGCGCCACGATGACGTCGAAAGTTGCACGGGGCGTGCGCAATCGGCTCGTTCACGTCGTCGGAGGCGAGCGATTCGCGCAGCGGCGCATCGCCAACGAGATGGAGGAGTACTCGATTTCGTACGTGCACAGCCCGATCGTTCGGAAGGGCCTGCATGCGCGAGTGAAGGCGGGGGAGGCCGCGCCCGCAGTGGTGGGGACCGAGTTGTGGCCGTACCTCGTGAAGACGCGACGAGCACGGCCGTCGGACCATGTTCTGCTCGTCGTGCAGGCTGATACGCAACCGATTTCGATACCCGGTACGACGGCAGTAGCAGTGTGGGACGACGAGATCGCCGAGCGATACGGTCTGCAGGAGCACGGCGGCATCGTCGTCATTCGACCCGACGGGTACATCGCAACGGTGACACGGGTGGATGACGTCGCGGCCATCGAGTCGGCGCTGGCGTTGTCGACGACGGAGCCCGAACCGGTCTGACGGTATTCTCGCGTGGGTGAGAAAGTTTCGGCGCAGGCTAGTTCAGGTCGTAGGCGTACTGGTTGCGCTTGCCGTTGCCGTCATCGCTGCGTCGACGGCGTGGGTCGCGCATGCGGCATCCGGACGTGTGCACGATGTGGCCGACGCGGCGGAAGCTCCGGTGGTCATAGTGCTCGGCGCCGTGGTGCACGGCGGCAAGCCGGGCGGATTCCTGTCCGGGCGACTCGATGCGGCGATCGCGTTGGTGGAGTCCGGCAAAGCCAAGGCAATTCTGGTCAGCGGGAATCGAGACGGACTGTCGGGCAACGAAATCGACGCCATGACCGAGTATCTGGTCGACGCCGGGATCGATCGCGACATCATCGTGAGCGACGACTACGGAATCGACACGTACGACTCGTGTGTCCGGGCCGCGACGACGTTCGGCGTCACCAAGGCTTTGGTCGTCAGCCAGCCGTTGCACGTGTCGCGGGCCGTCGCGCTGTGTCGCGACGTGGGAATCGACGCCGACGGAGTCACCGCAGGCTGCGAATGCGGATGGCTGCCGGAATGGCGCAACTACGCGCGAGAGTTGCTGGCGCGCCCCAAGGTTGCGCTGGATCTGCTGTCGGGAAGACCTCCGGCAGTGGTGTCGGAGCCGGACGAGTCGTTGCGGGTGGCGGTGCGCTAGAACGCCACCTCACGCGCGGTCTTGAAATCCGAGTCGCCGAGAGATGGTCAGGGCGCCGTCGACCAATGCTTCGGCCAACTCCGTCCTGCGGGGCTGCTCGAAGTTGGAGAGGAACCCTCCGAAACTCAACGCAGCGACCGGTCGCCGCGCGCGGTCGAAGATGCAGGCGCCCAGAGCCGCGACCCCCGGGGTGACGTCCTCGAGGCTGATCGCGTAGCCGCGGGCACGGGTGTCGGCGAGGATCCGGCGGAGCGTCGGTTCGTCGACGTCCTGTCCCAGCGGCGTCGTGAGTGGTCCCGATGAGAGCAGTCGCGGCAGCAACGTGTCCTCGAGTTCGGCGAGCAACGCCACGGGCGCGCCGCCGATGAACAGCGGGAGAGATCTGCCGACGGACAGCGACATGACGCGTACGGGACGACTGCTTTCGATGAGGTCCAGGCAGACCGCTCTCGTGCCGTCCGGTACGACGAGGTACACGTTCTCGTCGAAGCGCGCTGCCAGATCGGACATCACATGACTGGCTTCGGTGCGGAGGTCGAAGCTGCCGAGAACACTGGACGCGAGTTCGAAGACGCGCAGTGTCATCTTGTAGTCGCCCGTCGACGTTCGTTCGAGCCAGCCGGTGAGCTCGAGTGTCGCGAGTACCCGATGCGTCGTCGTGCGCGTGTAGCCGCACCGTTTCACCAGTTCGTTGATGGAGAGTTCGGGGGATTCGCGGTCGAACGCCTCGAGAATGCGGGTCGCTTTGACGACCGACGCAATGTGATTCTTCGGATCGATCTCGAGCTCGGGGATAGCAGGCATCGGACTTCCTCGGTGTGACCGTTGACACTTCGACGGCCCTGTGAGACCGTTCTCACGGATTCCGGACAGGCTATCCGGATTCCGGACAACATGCAAGGTCTTCCGCCCACTCCTGTGGGCGACGCTCACCGAGGAGCAACATGACAGCCGTTTCGCAGGTACCGGATTCCATGATCGAACGGGTCGACGGATGGCACATCACTGTGGGCGAGGCTGCCCAGTTCGACTGTGTCCGAGATGGATCGATCGTCGAGTCCATCGCGGGCACCGGTCTCGCGGAGTTCGATTCCGTCGTGCGGCGTTTCGCGCCGTCGAGCTACGACGATGCAAGGATTCGCAGCCTGGTCGCGGACCATCTTCGTGGAACGTCCCCGCTTTCCTACCGGGTTCCGGACGCGACTGCGCTCGGCATTCTCGTCGGGGCGTCGTACAAGACGACGATCGACGAGGTACTGGGAGCGGTGTGGGAAGCGTGCTGCCACGCCGTGATCGCCGAGGTGACGCGCTTGGGGATCGCGACGTTCACAGTGCACTGCGAGCACGTGACTGCCGGGTCCGTCGTTCGCTTTCTCGAATCCGGGGACAGGCGGCCCTTCGTGGATTCCATGCGTCCCGCTCTGGGCGATGTTGCTCAGGTGGTGTGTCGTGGGTGAGCTGTCCGCACCCACGGTGCTCATCGGAGTCGACAAGGGGACCAGTTCGATCAAGACGATTGCGGTCGACGCGTTCTCCGGTGAACTACTCGCCGAATCCGGGTGTCCGACACCGTCTGTTCGAGCGGGGAGTGACCGTCACGAAGAAGAATGTGAAAAGACATGGCAGACAACGGCGGCAACGATCGCAGACGTCGTGGGACGGCTACCTCGGGACACCCAGTACCTCGGTGTCGGTGTCACCGGGCACATGGGTGGGTTGTGGGCGTTGGACGACGAGGGTACTGCGGTCGGTAACGCCATCTGTTGGCCGGATGCGCGCGCAACGGACGTGCTCGACGATGTCATCGGCCGCGACGCCGAGGGCGTGCTCTACGCCCTGGGCGGCAACGCGATGATCCCCGGCATGCCGTACCCGCTGCTTGCGTGGATGAAGGAGCACGACCCGGAACGCTACGCACGCATCTCCACCGTGTTCATGGCGAAGGACTACATCAACTACCGTCTCACCGGGGTGATCTCCACCGAGGAATCCGACTTGTCCTTCTGGCCCTGTGACCTCGCGCGCCGCACGACGTCGGACATCATCTTCGACGCATTCGGTATTCCCGAGGCCGTGCGCTTCGTCGCGCCCGTTCGACCCAGTGCCGCCGTGCTGGGTCGAGTAACGGCCGACGCGGCTGCGCTGACAGGCCTCCCGGTCGGAACGGCCGTCGCCGCGGGATGTGGGGATGCGACCGCGAACATGATCGGAATCGGCGCACAGGGCGACGGACAGGCGACGACGACACTCGGCACCAGTCTGATGAACGGCACGTCCTGCGCGGAGCCGCTGTTCGACCCTCCCGGAATCGGGTTCAGCTTTCTCATGCCGGACGGCCGGTGGCAGCGACAGATCACCAACTCCGGCGGTGGGACTCTGTGCCTCGACTGGGTCGTGCAGACCTTCTGCGGTGACCTCTCCTCCGACATACGGAACGGAACAACAACATTCGGGTCCGTCGTCGAGCAGGCGGCAGCCGCAACGCACCCGGGCAACGGCGGCGTGATTTTTCACCCGTACCTCAACACGGCAGGTGCGACGGCGCCGTTCGTGAACGTCCAGGCGCGGGGGAGTTTCGTGGGATTCGGTCCCGAGACCACCAGCGACCAGCTGATCCGAGCGGTGCTCGAAGGCACGGCACTCGCCATTCGCGACTGCTACGAAGCAATGCCCACGGACATCACGGAGATTCGTCTGACCGGCGGCGGCGCCCGCAGTGCGGCCTGGTGCCAAGTCATCGCCGACGTCATGCAGAAGCAGATGGTCGTCCCCGACGTCGCCGAATCCGGCGCTCTCGGCGCCGCGATGCTCGCAGGCGTCGCCGTCGACCACTATCGCGACTTGACCCACGCCACGACAACACTTGTCCGCGACGGGGCTGTCTACGACCCCGATCCGACTACGGCGAGCACGTACGACGACATGTTCGCCACCTACCGCGCACTGCTGCAGCCGCTGGCACCTGCATGGGCTCGGCAGTTCGCTTTCTCACATTCCCACAAGGAGAACCAATGATCGTCAGAACCGTTCTGGGAGATATCGATCCCGCAGAACTCGGCGTCACGCTGTGTCACGAACACTTGTTCACGAAACCCCCTGCGTGGGCGACGAACGAGGACTCGGACATGGTGTTGGACAACGTGGACAACGCCGTGTCCGAGCTCGGTGACTTCGAGGCGGTCGGTGGCGGCGCGCTGATCGAGATGACCACTGCCGACTATGGTCGGAACGCGGCCAAGCTGCTCGCCGCGGCATCCCGCAGCGACGTACACGTGGTGTCGGCGTCGGGTTACCAGAAGGGCGTCTACTATCCCGATTCGGTCGAGGCCGACAGTGTCGACGATGTGGCGCAGCGGTTCATCGACGACGTCACCGTCGGCGTCGACGGCACCGATCTTCGCGCCGGCGTCATCAAGTACGGAACGTGCCGAACGGACCGCATTCGCGACGACGAGAAAAAGGTCCAGAGGGCGGTCTCGCGAGCTCATCTCGCGACGGGAGCCCCGATTTCGACGCATTGCCAGGCAGGCAAGCTCGGCACCGTCCAGGTCGCAGGTTTCGAAGAACACGGTGTCGATCCTGATCGCGTCCTGATCGGGCACGTCGACCGCAACCTCGATTACGACTACGTGCGCGAACTGGCGTCGACCGGTGTGTGGATCGGCTTCGATCACTGGACCAAACCGAAATACCCGTCCGACGACATCCGAATTTCGTTCGTGGAACGGCTTTTCGACGACGGATTCACGAAGGTCATGGTGTCCGGCGACCTCGGACGCCCCAGCTATCAACCGAGCTACGGGGGCACACCGGGTTTCGCGGGATTGACCCGCCGAGTCCAGGCGCGCATGAACGACAAGCTGATTCATCAATTGTTCGTCGTCAACCCGGCGCAGTTCTTCGCGTTCGAGCCGGTCCGGGCCAGCTGATGTCGAACGACAGCGGAATTCTGTTCGACTTCGACGGCACGTTGGTCGACTCCGGCGGTGCAATTCTCGCGGCGTATCGCCAGACCTTCGAGGAAGAACTGGGCGTACCTCTACCCGCCGAGCTCGAGGACGTTCACGTTCTCATGGCACCACGGCCCATCGAAGTGTTCGCAACGTGGTCGGACGGCGACGCTGCGGAGCTGGTCGACGCGTACGGACGTCACTACGTCGGCGGCGCGTACAAGCACGTTCGGCCTTACGACGGAACTTTCGACCTGATCTCCGAATTGGCCTCCAACGGAACGAAATTCGGTATAGTGACCAACAAGTCGCGGAAGCGATTGCTCCTCGATCTCGAATGGGTGGGCATCGACCCGGCTTTGCTCAGTTGCATTGTCACAGCGGATGATTCGGTCCAACGCAAGCCCGACCCCACGCCGATCCGAATCGGTATCGAACGATCGCACATCGATATCGCCGGATCCTGGTACGTCGGTGACGGCCCGCAGGACATTCTCGCCGGAAGAGCCGCCGGCGTGCGCACTGCGGGCGCGAACTACGGATACTACGGCGCGGAACTTCTGTCTCCGCACGCGCCCGACCTCTCGCTCGAGACACCTCTCGACGCTTTGGGCATTCTCACCTCCTCCCTTCCTCTCCACTAATCGGACACAACCGATGAGGTTGTGACAGAACGGAATCCGATATGCGATCTCTGACGATCAATTCGGTTCGGGACATCAACGATCTGATCGACCTCGAAGACATCCGAACGCGTCGCCACAAACTGCTGCTGCTTCTCGGCTTGGGTGGCATCGCGTTCGAGGCCTTCTATCTCGCGGTCCTCAGCGCCGGTACGAGCCCGATGACCGAACAGCTCGGTCTCAGTGCGAACGAAGTGGGCCTGGTCAGCTCCTACGGGTACATCGCTACTCTCATCGCCGCATTGACCTGCGGCTTTCTTGCGGACCGTTTCGGTCGCGTCAAGTTGATGGTGGTGGCCAAGATCGTTGCCGTCATAGCGCTCGCCATCATGGCCACCGCGCCGGACTTCCTGATACTCGTCCTCGGCCGATGCCTGGCCGGCGCCGCGTACGGCATCGACCTCGGCGTGGCGATGGCGTACCTGGCCGAGTTCCTTCCGAAGCTGCGACGCCACCTCCTGAACTTCTGGCAGGCCCAGTGGTACATCTCCAGTTCTTTCGCATTGCTGGTCGTACTCGGGCTCTACAACTTCGACCTGGGTCTGAACATCTGGCGCTGGTCGCTCGCAGCCGCGGCAGTGTTCGCGATCATCGTCACCGTCGGCCAGATCTTCTTCATGCCCGAGAGTCCACGCTGGCTCGCGGAGAAGAACGACCTCGGTCGACTCGAGAAATCCCTGAACCAGGTCTACGAGATTCAACCGGTGTTTCCGTCGTCGGGAGTACTCGCAGCGGACGAACAGCGCACGGACACCGGCAAGTGGTCCGATCTGTTCAGCAAGACCTATCGTCGACGGACGATTCTGGCCAACGGCGTCACCGCGATGCAGGCGCTGCAGTACTACGCCGTTGCCTACTACTTGCCGGTCATCGCGTTGACGCTCTTCGGGGGCGGATTCGGAGAAGCGATCTTCGGGTCGTTGGTGTTCAACATCTTCGGCATCATCGGCGGCATCGCATCCATCTGGGTGGCACGTAAGCTCGGCGCGCACGGCGCAGCAATGTACGGCTTCCTGGCAGTCGCGGCCATGATCCTGGTGCTCGGCGTCTTCTTCGATTCTCTGCCCACCGCGTTGATGTTCCTGGTGCCGGCGATGTTCATCTTCTTCCACTCTGCCGGACCGGGTGTATCGGGATTGACCATGGCGGCCATGGCCTATCCGAGTGATCTTCGTGGTCGCGGTGGCCAAATCGCCACCGTGTCACAGAGTCTCGGCGGAATCGTCGGTCTCTACGCGTTCCCGAACATGGTCGACGCGTACGGATTGTCCACGACCATCACGATCTTCGCGATCGTCCCACTGATCGGTGTCGTCATCTGCCGAGCCATCATGTGGGAGCCGTTCGACGAGGGTGACGCCGTCGCACTCGAAGCAGAGGCCCAGATCGGCAAGCCGCTCGAAGGGCAGGCTCGATGATGCGCACCGCACTGATCACAGGAGGTGCGCAGGGACTCGGACTCTCGACCGCGAAAAGGCTGGGAGAAGACGGTTTTCACGTGATCGTCGCCGATATCGTTCGAGGCCGCGCCGACGAGTCCGTCGAGAAGCTCACGGCCGAGGGTATAACCGCTACAGCGGTGGCGATCGACGTGACCGACGATTCCTCGGTGCGGGACTGTTTTGCCGTGGTCGATTCGGTCGGCGGCGGCCTGGATGTACTGGTCAACAATGCGGGCATCATTTCGAGATCCCACGCAGAGGACACCGAGTCCGATCGCTGGGAACGCGAGCTGTCCGTTCACCTCGGTGGTGCCATGCGGTGCAGCAGGGCGGCATTCCCGAGACTGCTCGGATCCTCGGCGCCTGCGATCGTCAACCTGGCGTCGGTGGGGTCGACCTTCGGATTGCCGCATCGGTTGGCGTACAGCACCGCGAAGACCGGGGTGGTCGGAATGACACGGACCTTGGCTGCGGAGTGGGGGAGACGGGGCATTCGTGTCAACGCCGTCGCTCCCGGATACATGGACACCGGCATGATGCAGTCGGGCATTGCAAGCGGCACGCTCGACCGCGACCGGATTCTGATGCGAACGCCGTTGATGCGCTTCGGACGGCCCGAGGAGGTGGCGTCGGCAATTTCCTTCCTGGTGTCCGCCGATGCGTCTTTCGTGACCGGTGTCGTACTCGAAGTGGATGGTGGCATCACCATCGACGGAACATTCCACAGTGACAACAGCTACAAGGACGAGGTTGCGTGACATGACAGTTCTCACGACGGCTGTTGCGCTGGAACAATTGCGCGACAGTAGTTTTGCGCTGAGGCGTCGAATGATGCATATGGCGGCGGACAAGGGCGAGGGATACATCGCTCAGGGGTTGGGAATCGCAGATGTACTTGCGGTCGTCTACTTCCGGCAGTTGCGGTTCGACGCGGCCGATCCCGAATGGGTGGACCGCGACCGTTTCGTGCTGTCGACCGGGCACTACTCCGTCGCGCTCTACGCAGTGTTGGCGGAACTCGGAATTCTCGACGACGACGACATCGCGACCTACGGGCTCAACGGCAGTGACCTGCCGATGAGCACATTCGACGAAACACCGGGTGTCGAGATCACCGGTGGTTCGTTGGGGCATGGTCTCGGCCAAGGCGTCGGGATGGCCCTGGGGCTCAGGCTCGACGGCCGGGATTCGAAAGTGATCGTCGAACTGTCCGACGGGGAGCTGCAGGAAGGGTCGACGTGGGAGGCTGCGATGTCGGCTGCGAGCTTTCGGTGCGCGAACCTCACCGCGGTGGTCGACTGCAACGGCATACAGGCGGACGGGCCGATGGTGCTCGACATGGAACCGGTCGCTGACAAGTGGGCGTCGTTCGGTTGGGCGGTCGAGGAAGTCGACGGCAACGATGTCGATGCATTGTGCACGGCCTTCGATTGTCTCGACAGCGTCACCGACCGTCCGAAAGTGATCATCGCGCGCACCACCCCCGGGCACGGCGTGCCGACATTGGTCGCCAGAGAACGCGCGCACTTCGTACGCGTCGAACCAGGTGAATGGGCGTCGCTCATCGAAGAGTTGGAGAACAATCATGCCTGATCTGCTGAACCGTGCCGGAGGTATGGGTGAAATCGCTGAGGTACAAGGGCCCTACGAGACAGCGCCGTTCGGTAACGAGCTCGTCGAACTGGCAAAGACGAATCAGTCGATCGTCGGACTCAGCGCCGACATGTCGAAGTACTCCGACATCGTCCCGTTCATGAAGGCGTACCCCGAGCGTTATTTCAATGCCGGTGTCGCCGAACAGAGTGCAGTCATGATGGCTGCCGGACTGGCGAAGGTAGGAAAGACAGCGTTCTGTGCCACCTACGCGGCGTTCCTGTCGAGACGTGCGCTGGACTTCATCGCGATCGCGTGCGCGCACAGCAAGGCGAACGTCAAAATCGTCGCGGGATCACCAGGATTGGTGAACCCGTACGGCGCGACGCACCAGTCGCTGGAGGACCTGGTCGTGATGCGCAGCGTCCCCGACCTCACGGTGATCGACCCGTGCGACGCCGTCGAATTGCGACACGCAGTGCGTGCGGCGGCAGCAACTCCTGGCACCTTCTACATCCGAAATCTGCGCGGCAAGGTGCCCGTGGTGTTCGATGAGTCCGATTTCGAGTTCGTCGTCGGCAAGGCGCGGCGGGTTCGCGAAGGAACGGATGTCGCAGTCATCAGCACCGGGTTCATGACGGAACGAGCGATGAAGGCGTCGGATACCGCCCGAGATCTCGGTGTGTCGGCCGCGGTTCTACACGTTCCGACGATCAAGCCGTTGGACGAGCAGGCGATCGTCGACATCGCCTCGTCGGTCGGACGCGTGGTGGTGGTCGAGAACGGATTGCGCGCAGGCGGATTGGGGACTGCGGTGATCGAAGTGGTGCATGATCGCGGTATTGCTGTTCCCGTCACGCGTATCGGTCTGCACGACCGATTTCATCCCTGCGGGTCTCAGGCCTACAACGAGAAGGTCTTCGGTCTCGACCAGGATGCGATCACCGACGCCGTGGTGACGGGTAACTGGGCATTCGCATGACAGTCGACTACCGCCAGTTCGGCGCGCCCCGTCGGTACATTCAGGGACCGGATGTCATTCGTGACTTGGCGAGTTTCGTCGCCGAGCACGGGCGTCGTCCATTGGTCGTCGTCGATGAATTCGTGCTTGCGACGCTCGGTTCGGTCGTGACGGGGTCGTTCGAGGAAAGTGGCACGGACTACGAGGTGTTGACGTGTTCCGGTGATGTGACGCGGCCGAACATCGCCGAACATGCTGCCCTGGTGAGAGATCGGCGGCGTGACGTGGTGGTGGGGATCGGTGGGGGCAAGGCGCTGGATCTTGCCAAGGGGATCGCCATCGATCTGGGCGCGGAAATGGTCACCTGCCCGACCATCGCTTCCAACGACGGGCCGACCGCGCGGATCTTGGCGATATACAACGAGAGTCATGTGCTGTGCGAAGTCGGCAACCTGGAGTTCAATCCGAGTTGCGTGGTGGTCGATACCGCGCTGATCGCACGTGCTCCCGTCCAGTTCCTGATATCCGGCATCGGCGACGCCGTGGCGAAGAAGTTCGAGGCCGACGCGTGCAGACTCGGGACCGGAAACACGATGCAGGGAACCCGGCCGCTGGACATCGGAAGCATCGTCACGGCCGGCTGTTACGACATGCTCGCGACACATGCGGTCGACGCCGTGAAAGCTGTCGAGAACGACGAACTCACCCCTGCTGTCGAATCGGTGGTCGAGGCGGTCGTGTTGCTGTCCGGGATCGGGTACGAGAACGGGGGGCTGTCGATAGCGCACTGCATGACCAGGGGGCTCATGGCAGGTAGGGGAACTCGGTCGGTGCTACACGGGTATCACGTCGCCTACGGACTACTCGTACAGCTCGCGCTGGAGCGTCACCACGACGACGTGGTCGGTGAAGTGACGGACTTGTTGTCGGCAGTGCAGTTGCCGACGTCGTTGGCCGACATGGGGATGCACGACGCAACGCCCGACGAGATTCGCGAACTCGCAGTCGCCGCCATGTCTGCTCCCCACATCCGCAACACGATCGCCGAGGTTACTGTCGAGGCACTCGTTGCAGCGATCGAGACCGTCGAGGCTCGTGCTCTGGAGCGTGCACCGAAAGAACCTCCCCGCGCCCGAGCGTGATGGTGGTGTGCGCCCGTTGGGCGTCGTCGAGGTCATGCGTTGCCATGACGACGACGGCGCCCCTGGCCGCCTCGTCGTCGACGACGCCGTCGATGATGTCGCGGGCCTCGGCGTCGAGACCGGTGGTGGGTTCGTCGAGCAGGACGAGATCACCTCGTTCGACGAGTGCCTGCGCGAGGAGCGCTCGTTGACGTTGGCCACCGGAGAGCGTCGACAACCGGCGTGACCGGAGTTCGGTCAACTTCAGGCGCGCGATGGCGTCGTCGACTGCTTGTCGATCTTGCTTCGTGGCCCGTCCGAGGATGCCGCGTCGCGGCCAAGTGCCCATGGCAACCACCTCGCCGACGGTGATGGCCATGCGGTCGTTCACGTCGGAGCGTTGGGGGACGTAGGCGACGGAACATCGGTGAGTGTCGACGGTGCCGTGTGAGGGCGTGACGATCCCCGCAAGTGATTGCAGCAGCGTCGATTTGCCGGATCCGTTGTGCCCGACGAGTGCGGTGACCGTGCCGGGCCCGAACGATGCGGTGACGTCGTGCAGCGCGGTGGTGTTGCCGTACCGGACGGACAGGTTGCGGACGGTCACCGATTCGTTCATGACAACCATTGTCGCATATGGTGCTGGATGTGGATTGGCTACTCGACCCCTTCGCTGTCTCGTTCGTGCAGCGCGCCCTGTGGGCAGGCATGCTCGTATCGATCTTGTGTGCGTTGGTGGGAACCTGGGTCGTGTTGCGCGGCATGGCTTTTCTCAGCGACGCGGTATCGCACGGCATGCTGCCGGGCGTCGCGATCGCGTACCTGATGAGTGCGAACCTGCTGGTCGGCGCGGCAGTGAGTGCCGTCGTCATGATCGGAGGAGTGGCGTGGGTGTCGCGACACTCGCGGCTGTCGGAGGACACGGGCATCGGGTTGCTGTTCGTCGGCATGCTCGCGCTCGGGGTCGTGATCGTGTCTCGTGCACGGTCGTTCGCGGTGGACCTGACGTCGTTCCTGTTCGGTGATGTGCTGTCGGCGACATACGCGGACCTCGTGTTTCTCGCGGTTGCGGCTCTGGTTGCGCTGGTGGTGTCGGTCGTCGCCTACCGGCCGTTCGTGGCGCTGGTGTTCGACGAGCGGAAGGCCCAGACGTTCGGATTCCGACCGCGGTTGGCGCATGTGGTGCTGCTGGCGTTGGTGGTGCTGGCAGTGGTGGCGTCGTTCCGGATCGTCGGGACGTTGCTGGTCTTCGGGCTGTTGGTGGCACCGTCGGCGACGGCGTACTTGTTCGGGCGGTCGATCGTGCCGTCGATGATGCTGGCCACGTTGTTCGGATGGTCGGCTGTGGTCGTGGGGCTCCTCGTGTCGTGGCACGCCAACACCGCCGCGGGCGCCACGATCGCAGGGTTGGCCGTGTTGCAGTTCTTCCTGGTCGCGGGGGTGCGGGCGGTAGTTGGTGCGCGGGGCTCGGGTGGTGAGCGGGCGTCGGGTGGTGACCGGATGTCGGGTGGTGACCGAATGTCACAGACGGTCACTCTGAGTGACTGAGGGGCGCCTTCGCTAGTACGTGGGCGCGGGCTGAGCGAGGGACGCATTCGGTCACTCTGAGTGAGCGAAGGTCGCCCTCGGTCCGAACCCGGCCGCCGGCCGAGCTGAGCGAGGGACGCATTCGGTCACTCTGAGTGAGCGAAGGTCGCCCTCGGTCGAACCGGGACACCCGCATGGTTTACCGTAATGACAATCGTTGTCATATCTGTCTGGAGATTCTGTGCGGAAATTAGTTCTGGCTGTCGGCGTCGTGGCGCTGACGGTTGCTGGGTGCAGTAGTGAAGAGCCGACCGAGCCGGTTGCCGAGGAGACCGGAACCGTGCGAGCCGGTAGCGACCTGGCTGCGGAAGCCGGGTCGACCGAGGTCGAGGGGGCCGAGCCGCGACTCGTGGTAGCCGACGCCGACTCCGGTCGCATCGATGTGCTCGACCTCGCGACGGAGGAATCGCTGCATTCGTTCGACGTCGAGGACGCGTCGCGCATCACGACGATCAACGGACGTTACGTCGTCGCGACGGACGAGACGAAGGCGTCGGTGCTCGATCCGGGATCGTGGACGATCGAGCACGGCGACCACTCGCACTCGTACATCAAGGATCCCGTCAAGATCGGCACCCTGGACGGGGACGAACCTGCCCACGTCATCGCCGGCGATCGGAAGGTGTCGGTGTTCTTCGACGGCTCGGGCACGGCGGACGTCATCGACTTCGACTCCCTGAGCAAGGGCGAGTCCACAGTCGCGACGACCATCGAGAGCGCGCCGCATCACGGCATCGCTGTCCCGCTGTCGGATCACTTCGTCGTGTCGACGGGCGGAACCGAGGAAGAGTTGCCGAACGGCCTCGAATTGCGTGACGGCTCGGGCGAACTCGTGAGAGCGCTCGAGGGCACGTGCCCCGAGATGCACGGCGAGGCGGTGTTCTCGAACTACTTCGTCGTCGCATGTGAGGACGGCATTCTGAAGGTCGACGCGACGGCCGACTTCGCGACGACCAAGTTCCCGTACCCGCAGAACGCCGAGCGTGCCTGGTCGGTGAAACATGGATCGCGTGGAGCGCTCGTCGCCGCACCGACGGCGACGGGCGTCCTCGTTCTCGACACCCGCTCGGGACAGTGGGTCGAGGCTCGGACCGCGGACGAGGCTGTGGCGTCGGGCATGTCGAGCGATGGCAAGACGGTGCTGTCGCTGCAGACCGACGGCACTTTCCGGACGTTCGATGCGGTGACCGGGGCGGAACTGTCGTCGACGCCGGTGCTGGCGGGGCCCGTCGGCGAGGACGACTCGCCGGCGATCGTCGTCGCCGGAACCCGTGCGTACGTGTCGGATCCGGCTGCGAACGCTGTCGTCGAGATCGACTACCGTGACGGCGGACGCGTCGCGCGCACGTTCGACTTCGAGTACTCGCCCGGTTCGATCGGAGTCGTCGGCGCATGAAAAAGCTGATGCTGCTGGCACTTCCGCTGCTGGCTGTTCTCGCGGGCTGTTCCGATGCCGGGGCGTCGGGCAAACCGACGATCGTGGTGACCACGAACATTCTGGGCGATATCACGTCGAATATCGTCGGGGACCAGGCCGACGTCATGGTGCTGATGCCGCCGAACTCGGATCCGCACTCGTTCGAGATCTCCGCCGCCGAGGCGGCACGCGTCGAATCTGCGGACTTGATGATCGTGAACGGACTCGGCCTGGAGGAAGGCGTCGCCAAGACCATCGATGCGGCGCGCTCGGAAGGCATCGAGGTCGTCGAGGCGGGACCAGCTGCGGATCCCATCCAGTACGTGACGGGCCAGTCGACCGGTGCCGAGGATCCGCACATCTGGACCGACCCCGAGCGCATGCGCAGCGTCGTGACGTTGATTCGTGACGCAGTGAACGCCAACGTCGACGGCGTGAATGTCGATGCGGCAGCGGCGGATTACGATGCGAAGCTCGTCGAACTCGACGCACGGATGGCCGAGAGGTTCGACGCCATTGCGCCGGACAGTCGAAAGTTGGTGACCAATCATCACGTGTTCGGGTATCTCGCGGATCGCTACGGATTCGAGGTGATCGGTGCGGTCATTCCGAGCGGCACGACATTGGCGTCGCCGAGTGCGTCGGACCTGTCGGAGCTGGCGGGGACGGTACGGGACGCCGGTGTGCGGACCATCTTCGTCGATTCGTCGCAGCCCGACCGATTGGCGCAGGTGATGGCGTCGGAAGCGGGGATCGAGATCGGCGTCGTGAAGCTGTTCACAGAATCCCTCGGTGACGAGAATTCCGAAGCGCCTACCTATCTGGAGATGATGGATTTCAATTCCGCAGCGATTGCGGAGGGGTTGGGGCGCTGACGTGCCCGTGCGCGCGAATGTACAGCCCGCTGTACATTCGCGCGCACGGGGCGCGCAGCGCCAATTCCGTTGCAACACATGCATTTGTACGCACTACACCCTTTGACATGCGTTTACGAAGCCCTGTACTTCTGATGCCATGACAATTCGCTCATCTCGTACGCTCGGCGCAGCTGTGGCGCTGGGTACCTCGGCGGCCCTGTTGGCCGCGTGCTCGTCGGAATCGACCTCCGATTCCCCCACTGAAACGACCACTGCCGCAGCGCAATCGAACTCGGCGGCAACGCCTCGCATCGCCACCAGCTACGACGGTGGCGTCCTGATCCTCGACGCGAAGACGCTCGAGACCGTCGAGGACATCTCCGGCATCGACGGCTTCACCCGGCTCAACCCCGCAGGCGACGGACGACACGTGTTCGTCAGTGGCTCGGGCGCTTTCACCGCTCTCGACGCGGGAACGTGGACCGAGGGCTCGGAGTACTACACGTCGACTCCGGCGCTCACCGACGTGAAGTTCGACGCCACCACGCCGGGTCACGTCGTCCGTCACGACGGCAAGACCGTGCTGTTCGACGACGGCACCGGCAACGTCGACGTTTTCGAGTCTGCGGCGCTGCTCGAAGGCTCCAAGCCGGACTCGGAGCGCTACACGACGCCCGAGGCGCATCACGGTGTCGCCGTGGAGCTTTCGGACGGTTCGCTGCTGACGACGATCGGCAACGAGGACGAGCGCACCGGGATCGTCGTGCTCGACGCCGACCGCAAGGAAATCGTCCGCAACGAAGAGTGCCCCGGTGTCCACGGTGAGGCAGTGGCGGCGAACGAGACGGTCGTCGTCGGCTGCGAGGACGGTCTGCTGATCTACCGCGACGGCGCGATCACGAAGGTCCAGAGCCCCGACGCCTACGGACGCATCGGAAACCAGGCGGGCGACGAAGACTCGCCGGTCCTGCTCGGTGACTACAAGGTCGACCCCGACGCCGAACTCGAGCGCCCGACCCGCGTCTCGCTCACCGACACCGTCTCCGGCGAACTCACCCTCGTCGACCTCGGCACCAGCTACACCTTCCGCTCGCTCGGACGTGGACCGGCGGGCGAGGCCATCGTTCTCGGAACCGACGGCGCGCTGCACGTCATCGACGTCGACACCAAGGCGGTTACGAAGACCATCCCCGTCGTCGATGCCTGGGAAGAGCCGATGAAGTGGCAGGAGCCGCGTCCGGCGCTGTTCGTCCAGGACGGCACCGCGTACGTCTCCGAGCCCGCGACGAACGAGATCCACGCCGTCGACCTCGCCACCGGCACCGTCGCCGTGACCGGACAGCTCGATCACACACCCAACGAGCTGACCGGCGTCACCGGGTAGTGCGCAGACGCACCCGTGCGTGGTTGGTTGGCCCCTGGGCCAACCGACCACGCACGGGTGGCGAAGCCGCCCGACCTCTTCCCTCGGCAACAATGTGTGTGTAACCTCAGTTACCAGCAATGGTGCTTGTTTTCGGGTCCTAGGCCCGTGAGCACGGCAAACGCGCAATCGGGATGAGGTGCACAGCTCATGGTTACGGTTACCCGCCAGACGGGACGCACGACTCGACTGCCGGTCGAGACCTACCGAGAAATGCTCGACGTACTGTCCGAGGGGTCGGTGCGTCGCAACTTCGATCCGTATCTGGACATCGACTGGGACAGCGACGAGTTCCAGATGACGTCGGACGACCCGCGGTGGGTGCTGCCGGAGTATCACCCGCTCGGCGGGACGTCGTGGTATCGGAATCTGTCGATCGATCGGCAGATCGAAGTCGGACACCACATTCAGATCAACTCGGTGAAGGTCGGGTCTGCGTTCGAGAGCATCCTGATCCGCGGAATGATGCAGTTCATCATGAAGATGCCGAACAACTCACTCGAGTTTCGGTACTGCCTCCACGAAATCACCGAGGAGTGCAACCACATTCAGATGTTCCAGGAGTTGGTGAATCGCTCCGGCGCCGATGTGCCCGGCATGCGTACCGATTTCCGACTCGCGTCGCCCACGATGGGAATGCTGGGCGCAGCGTTCCCCGTCGTGTTCTTCATCGGCATCCTGGCGGGGGAGGAGCCGATCGATCACTGGCAGAAGTCGGTGATCCGCCAGGGTGCGGACGTCCCACCGGCGATGCTGCGCACCATGGAGATTCACATCGCGGAAGAGGCGCGGCACATCTCTTTCGCGCATCACTTCCTGCGCCAGCACTACCCGAACCTCGGGCGGTTCAACAAGTGGCTCGTCGCGGTGTCGACGCCGATCATCATGCGCTGGCTCGCCGGCGTCATCATGGCGCCGCCGCGAAAGCTGGCGTCCGACTTGGGTATTCCGCGCGCCGTCGTGAAGGAAGCGTACTGGGACGGACCGGTCGGCAGCGAGCAGTTGCAGTCGTACTTCGGTGACGTTCGCATGCTCGTCGACGACATCGGAATGACCAACCGGACCGCCAGGTATCTGTGGAAGAAGCTGCGTATCGACGGCCAGATCTCCCGGTTCCGCGGTGAGCCGGACAGGTCGGTGCACGACTGAGCCAGGAGCCTGCGGGACCGAGTCGGTGATGCAGGCCGTGCGTGGGAATGTATAGCCCGCTATACATTCCCACTCACGGGGCGTGGAGCGCGACCACCCGCCGCGCCTGGCGCGCAACTGCCTCGTCGATCAGGAAGCCGCGGGAGTCGACGGCGACACCCGTTGTCGCAAGCGCTTCCAGAACGGCGTACGCATCCTGAACCTCGTCGACCGTCGGCACGAAAACCTTTCGTGACGCCGCCACCTGCGCCGGATGGATGCAGGCCCGCCCGACGAATCCGAGCCCGGCGAGTTTCCGGGTGTCGGATTCGAACTCGTCCAGGTCACGGAAGTTCCGCGACACCGCAGCCAGTGGCGGTTCGATGCCGGCCGCGACGGAGGCCGCGACGACCTGACTACGCGCGAACAGCAACGAATCGTGCGAACCGTCCACACCCAGGTCGGCCGCCAGATCCACCTCGCCGATCTGCAGGAACTTGATGCGCGGCGCCCTGGCAATGGCCAACGCCTCGAAGACTCCACCTGCGGTTTCGATCATGGCCGAGATGGCCGCCTCAGGGCACACCTCGTCGAGCACCTCGGCCACCCGCGCGACCTCCGCCGCCGACCCGACCTTCGGCAACCACACCCCGGTCAATCGGGGACCGGCGACGGCCCGAACATCGTCCAGATCGCCGGGATTGACGCGAACCCAGACCTCGACGTCGCCAGGCATGCACTGCGCCATCCACTCCGCGACGGTGCGTCGCGCAGTCTCCTTGTCGGCCAACGCAACCGCGTCCTCGAGATCGAGTACGACGGCGTCGGCCCCCGACGCGAGCGCCTTGTCGAACCGTTCGGGCATGGTGCCCGGTACGTAGAGGTAGGTCAGCGCACCGCTCACCCGATGACTCCACTACCTGCGACGAGGGACTTCGCGATGACCGTCCGCATGATGTCGTTGGTGCCCTCACCGATGGCCATCAGCGGTGCGTCACGGTACAGACGTTCGACGACGAACTCCGTCGAGTAGCCGTAGCCGCCGTGAATACGCATTGCTTCGAGGCTTGCGGTGATCGCAGTCTCCGACGCGAAGTACTTCGCCATGCCGGCTTCCATGTCGACACGCTTGCCCGAATCGGCCTGCGACGCAGCCCAGTACGTCATCAAGCGTGCGGCCTGCAGTTGGGTGGCGATGTCCGCGATCTTCAGCTGGATGGCCTGGAAGTCGGCGATGGGCTGACCGAATGCGGTGCGCTCGCGGGCGTACTGCAACGCCGCGTCGTAGGCCGCCTGTGCGATTCCGACGCTTCGGCCGGCGATGTTCAGGCGTCCGATCTCGAGTCCCGAGAGTGCTTGCTGCAGACCGCGGCCTTCGACACCGCCGAGCAGAGCGTCGACCGGAACGCGGACGTTGTCGAGCAGGATCTCGCAGGACTCGGTGCCCTTGTAGCCGAGCTTGCCCATGTCGCGCTGCACTTCGAAGCCGTCGGTGCTCGTGTCGATCAGCAGCAGGCTCATGCCCTTGTGCGGGGGAGTCGCGGTCGGATCGGTCTTCACGAGCACGGGCAGTACGTTCGCGTGGCGAGCGTTGGTGATCCACGTCTTCGCGCCGTTGACGATGTAATGGTCGCCGTCGCGCTTGGCGGTGGTCTTGATGCCCTGCAGGTCGGTTCCGGCGCCGGGTTCGGTCAGGCCGACGCCGGTACGCCATTCACCGGTTGCCAACTTGAACAACAGGTTCTGCTTCTGCTCGTCGGTGCCGTGCTTGTTGATCATCCAGCACGACAGGTTGTGGCTACCGACGATTCCTGCAATGCCCATCCAGCCCCGCGCCAACTCTTCGTACACGAGCGTGAACGACACCTTGTCGAGGTCGATGCCGCCGTACTCTTCGGGTGTGGTGATGCCGAACAGACCCATGGCCTTCATGTGGTCGACGATCTCGGTGGGATAGCGGCCGCTCTTCTCCCACTCGTTCGCGACAGGGACGATCTCCTTGTCGACGAAGTGGCGCAAAGCTTTACGGAACTCGAGCTGATCTTCGGTGTAGGTAAAATCCACGGGAGATGTCCTATCGGGAAATGTCGGCGGCCAGGTCCAGCACCGCGGTGAGGTCGGGTTCGTCGGCCAGGCCGAAGATCCGGTCGGCCAATTCCTGTGCGCGAGAGTGCGAACCGCAGTTCGCGTCGAACTTGTCCCGCAGTGCGTCGTCGTCGAGCGGGAATGCAGCGCTGCCGCGGCTACCGTCGACGCGGCCTTCGAGGATGCGGCCGTCGTCGAGAGTGATCAGTGCCCGCCCGGGTGCCGACGCGGCAGGCCCGTCGTACATCATGTCGTTGACGCGCACCTTGCGCGCGGTCTGCAGGATCTCTTCGCGCGCAATCGATTCGGGAGTGTACGTCTCGACTGTGACGGCGCCGTCGTGCAGCAGTGCGGCGACGGACCACGGCAAGTCGAACTTGCCGTCGTACGTGCTGCGCGGTGCGGCGACTCCGGCGTTGGAGCCGCAGACGATGTGCTTCGAATCGGGGTGGACGAACACCTCGATGTCGGCGACCTCGTCGGCAGATGCTCCCGCAGCGTTCACGGCGTCGAGCGTCACGTGCATCAGCTGGCAGCTGGGGTACGGCTTGATGCCGATGCGCGTGGTCTCCCAGGTGCTGCCGAGCTCGTTCGTCAGAACCGACAGATCCGCGGGGCGGTCCGAGAGTGCGGCGTACAGTCCGCGCTTGCCCTCCAGTACCGACGCAGGTCCGCTGGCGCCCGCCGCAGCGAGCCGTGCAGCGAGAATGCCGTTGAAGCTCGCCGATCCTGGATGCAGGGACTTGGTGTCTGCGTCGCTGTCGAGGAACTCGAGCAGACCGGCGCTCGACGAGCCCGCGATACCCAACGCGTGCACCAGAACCGACGACTCGAAGCCCATCAAGCGTCCGGCGACGAGTGCCGACGACAACGTTCCGACGACGCCCGATGCGTGCATTCCACGCGCATGGAAGCCGTGCGGACTGACGGCGCCGAGGCGGCAGGCGGTTTCGAGACCGAGAGCGAAGGCGGTCAGGATCTCTGCCCCCGTCGCTCCCGTCTCCTGCCCGACGGCGAATGCCGCAGGTAGCGACACCACGGTCGGGTGAACGAGGGCACCGGCGTGGGTGTCGTCGAAATCGAGGGCGTGTATCAGCACGGCCGTCGCCATGGCGGCGGCGGGTGCGGAGAGACCCGCCGAGCCGGTCAACGGCCGAGCTTCCCCTGGGCCACCGAGTGCATTCGCGATGGTCCATCCCGCGGTGCCGCTGCCGAATCGTGCTGCAGCAATGGCATTTCCGACGCCGTCGAGCATGTGCCGCGCAGCTGCGTGCCGGACGTCGTCGGGCAGATCGCCGACGCCCACTGCCCACTCGGCAAGGTCACGCGACGTCATACCCGGACACCGGCTTTCCCGAATGCACCTGCGGCATCGAGTTCGGCGACGCGGTCGGCGTCGTACCCGAGGGAGTCGAGGACTTCCTGGAAGTGCTCGTTGCGTTGCGGTGCCCGACGGTACTCCGGCTTCTCGGCTCCGAAGTTCACCGGCGAGGCGACCTGACGGATGGTGTCGTACACCGGGTGGGAGGTCTCGACGATGAGATCCCGTGCGAGCGTGTGGGGTTCGTTCAGCGCCTGCTCGATGTTGTTGACCGGACCGGACGGAACGCCCGCCGGACGCAGCAGCGACAACCAGTGTTCGACGGTGTCGGTCACGAAGACTTCTTCGAGGATCGGGAGAAGCTCACCCTGGTTGGTGCCGCGCAGTGCGAACGACGTGAAACGCGGGTCCTCGCCGAGTTCCGGTCGCCCGATGGCGACGACGAGGCGCTCCCAGAACTTTTCCTTCGCGCAGCCGACGATGAGCCAGCCGTCGCTCGCTTCGAACGCCTGGAACGGAACCAGCGACGGGTGCGCCGAGTTCTTCGTCCGTACCGGCTCGAATCCCGCGTTCAGGTGCCACGTCGCCGGGTAGGTGAGCAGCGACATCGCCGTGTCGTAGAGCGAGACGTCGCAGTCGCCGCCGACGCCGTCGCGTCGCGCAGCATGAAGACCGGACAGCAGACTGATCGCCGCGACGAAGCCTCCCGAGTAGTCGACGAGCGACAGACCCGACTTGGTGGGCGGGCCGTCGGGATCGCCGGTGACGTCCATCCAACCGGCGAGACCCTGCAGAATGTAGTCGTAGCCAGGCTCTTTCGCGCGCGGACCGGTCATGCCGAAGCCGGTCAGGCTGCAGCACACGATCGCGGGATTGAGGTGCTTCAGGTCGTCGTACGTGATTCCGATCTTCTTCGGAACGTCGCCGCGCAGGTTCGAGTAGACCGCGTCGGCGCCGCGCACGAGATCCTCGAACACGGCGCGACCTGCAGGCGTCGAGAGATCGAGCGACAGGCTGCGCTTGTTGCGGTTGAAGGTCTCGAAGAACAGCGAGTCCTCACCCTGGTTGTACGGGGGCACGTAGCGCCCGACGTCGCCGCCGACGTTCGGGTCTTCGATCTTGATGACGTCCGCACCGAGATCGGCGAGGTGGACGCTGCCGAACGGGCCGGCGCCGTACTGTTCGAGCGAGATGATGCGGACGTCTTCGAGTGGCCTCATGATTCGGTGCCTTTCGTCTCCGGCAACTGCAGCGGGCCGTTCTTGGCCTGGGGGAAGTAGTTCTGGCCGATGCCGCTCTCGCGCGTCGCGACCATGACGGAGCGCTTCCACGAAATGACCTCCACGCCATCCTGATTCAGGCCGCGGGTGATCATCGAGACGATTCCCGAGTAGGGCCGAGACTCGGACTTGCGCAGTCCGGTGCACAGGCTCTCGGCGTAGATGGTGTCACCGGCGTAGACCGGATGCGACATCTTGATGTCGGTGAACGCGAGGTTCGAGATCGCGTTCTGACTCATGTCGAGTACCGAAATGCCGAGCACCACAGCAACAGTCAGGCCCGAGTTGACGATGACGCGTCCCTCGGTGATCGGGTTCTGCGCCGCGAGGTGGGCGTTGAAATGATTCTGGTTGGTGTTCATCGACAGCAGCGTGACCCACGTGTTGTCGGTTTCGGAGATCGTCCGTCCCAGGGGGTGTTGGTACACGTCACCCACGACGTAATCCTCGAAGAAGCGCCCTAGAACGGCCGGATGGGTTGCCACCGTGTCTCCTCAGGTTGGTTCGGCGAATGCCTTCCACTGAACCATAAACATCTGATGTTTAGGGTGTCAAGGGTCACTATCGCCGTCGAACCGCGGAGAAACTGGGCGGAAAGAGCAGATATTTACTCGGCGCGCAGCCGATCCATCTGCCGGTACGAGTCGCCGAGGTGGTCGAGGTGCTTGCGCATCAGATCCATCGCGCTCATCGAATCGCCGGCGACGACGACGTCGAGAATCGCGCGGTGGTCGTGATCGACGCACTGCCAGAACCCGTCGGGCGCATGATCGCGCCCGAAACGACTGGACAGGACACGAAACACCGGTGCCGTGATGAGCTCGAGCAGGGGATTCTGGGCGGCACGCAGCAGGACGAGGTGGAACTCCTGGTTCTGCTTGTACGTTTCCGGGCCCTGCGCACCCGAGGGATCGAACATGGCCGCATGCAGCTGTTCGAGATGTTCGTCCGTGCGACGGAACGCTGCGATACCCGCTGCCGGAACCTCCATGAGGTTGCGGACTTCCATGAGCTGGTCGACGGTGACCGCTTCGGCGGCAGCCATCAGCGCGACGCCCGTCTCGAGGTGAGCGCTGATGTGCCCCACGCTGGGTTCGGCGACGAAGCTGCCGCCGGTGACGCCACGCGTCGTGAGAATGAGGTTCTGGCTGGCCAGCGACCGTAGGGCTTCGCGAATCGTGCTGCGGCCGACGCCGAATTCGGCGCTCAGCTCGGCGTCGCCGGGAAGTCGGGCGCCGGGTTGGAGTTCGCCGGACAGGATTCGCTCGCGCAGGCGCGCGGCCAGCACGGCGTATGCCGGGCCGCTCTTCGGCGCCACGTCGGCGGTCGTATCGGTCACGTCGCGATCCTTTTCGTGCAGGGGCCGGTGCGGGCACGAGCCTATCCCGCCTGTTGCGATTCGTCCTGAACATCGGCGCCGTTTAATCATCCGCCTTTTGAACGCGCACGATGTCTGGATCGGACCTTTCGGGCGCAGAAACTGAGTTTTCACGATCGAAACATCTGAGGTATTGCTTTCCGATCGGTCGACAGGCACTATGACACCAGTCACCTTCGCACGGTGAACCCGACACTTTTCGGGGCCGACGAATTGCACGTCAGCCCCTCCGCTCCACCGTGAGCGCCGGCAGAAATGGAACCTAGGATGAAGCGAATCGGAGTCGACGTCGGCGGTACGTTCACCGACCTCGTGCTGTGGGACGACGACGGCACCGTGGTGGTCCACAAGACACCGTCGACCAATCACGATCCGTCGATCGGAACCATGGACGGCATTCAGGTTCTCGCCGAGCGCGCCGGAATCGACCCGTCCGAGATCGACATGTTCTTCCACGGCACCACCGTCGCGACGAACATCGTGCTCGAGCACAACGGCTGCGACGTCGGCATGATCACCACCGAAGGGTTCCGCGACCTCCTGCACATCGCGCGTAAGAAGCGTCCGCTCAATTACTCGAACTACCAGGACCTGCCGTGGCAGAAGTGGCAGCTCGTTCCGCGCCGCAACCGTCGGGTCGTGCCCGAACGCATCGACGCCGCCGGCAACGTCCTGACTCCGCTCGACGAGGACGCCGTCCGAGAGCAGGTGCGCCTGCTGAAAGACCGTGGCGTGCAGGCGATTGCCGTCGCATTCCTGCATTCGTACCGCAATCCGACGCACGAGCGACGCGTCAAGGAGATCATTCTCGAGGAGTTCCCCGAGGTCTTCATCTCGCTCTCCAGCGAAGTCGCGCCGCAATACCGTGAGTACGAACGCTTTTCGACGGCCGCATTGAATGCATTCATCGGCCCGAAGACGTCGAAGTACATCGAGAACCTGGCGGGCAAGGCAAGTGCTGCCCAGGTCGGCGAGGACGTGCACCTGATGACGTCGGCCGGTGGCCTCGTCACCTCGCGTAGCGCCAGCGAGATTCCCGTGTCGCTGCTCACCAGTGGCGTCATCGCCGGCCTGCTCGGTGGCTGCGCCATCGGCAAGGCATCCGGATTCCCGAGCGTCATCACACTCGACGTGGGTGGCACGTCGGCCGACGTCGGCGTCGCGCCCGACGGTGCACTGCGTATGAAGCACCTGCTCGACACCCGTATCGGCGACTACCACGCGATGGTGCCGATGGCCGAGGTCGACACGATCGGCGCCGGCGGCGGCTCGATCGCCGTCGTCGACGACGGTGGCATGTTCCGCGTCGGCCCACGTTCTGCAGGTGCCGTTCCCGGACCCGCCTGCTACAACCGCGGAGGCACCGAGCCGACGTCGACCGACGCGATGGTCATGATGGGCTGGCTGCGCGAGAACAGCTTCCTGTCCGGCACCATGGAGGTCAAGCCGGAACTGGCGCGCGAAGCAATCCAGACCCACATCGCCGACAAGCTCGCGACCCCGGTCGACGAGGCCGCGATGGGCATCTTCAAGATCCTCGCCCACTCGATGACCGAGGCCATCAGCCTGCACTCCGTGCGCAAAGGCTATGACCCACGCGACTTCTCGCTGATCGCCGAGGGCGGCGCCGGACCGCTGTTCGCATGGCAGATCGCCGACCAGCTCGGCATTCCGCGCGTGATCGTTCCCGGCCACCCGGGCATCACGTCGGCAGTCGGCCTGTTGACCACCGACATTCGCTACGAAATGCCCACCACGGTATGGACGTCGTCGGCCGACCCGAACGTCGAGTTGATCTCCGAGCAGATCGATCGCTTGTCGAAGCAGGCCATCGCGCAGCTCGAAGCGGACGGTGTTGCCCCCGAGGACATCTCGCTCGAACGCAGCGTCGACTGCCGCTACGTCGGCCAGGGCTACGAGCTTCGCGTGTCCGCACCCGACGGTGAGATCGACGACGTCTGGGTCAAGACGACCGCCGAGGCATTCCACGAGGCGCACGGCCGCACGTACTCGCAGCGGTTCGACGACAAGCCGGTGCAGCTGATCAACGTGCGCGTCACGGGTGTCGGCGCTGTCCCGCACGTCCGCATCGCCGAGATCGAGAAGGGCGGCGACGACGCGTCGGCCGCGATCAAGACCACGACGCAGGCACTGTTCTGGGCGAGCGAAACTGCGAAGCCGGAGTGGGTCGAGACTCCCGTCTACGAACGCTCACAGTTGCTCGCGGGCAACAAGATCGACGGTCCTGCCATCGTCGAACAGTTCGACTCCACCACCATCATCGGCATGAACCAGCACGCATACGTCGACGCTGTCGGCCACATCATCATCGAGAGGAAGCCCGCATGAGTAAGGCGCTGATGCCCAAGACCGGTGTATCGCTCGCGGGCGAAGCCACGCGCACGTGGAACGACGTCGAGGTCGATCCGATCACGTTGCGCGTCATCGGTGGTGCACTCCAGTCGATGGCCAAGGAGATGGCCCAGGTTCTCTACCGCATGGCGTACTCGAGCCTCATCCGCGAGTCCGAGGACCTCGGCGCAGGCATCTTCGACGTCAACGGCCGCGAACTGTGCGAGTCGGATTCCACTCCCATGCACTGTGGTTCGATTCCCGCCTACATCCGCGGTGTGAACCGTCGACTCGCGGGGACGTACAAGCCCGGTGACGTGATTCTGCACAACCACCCGTACCACGGTGCGGCGCACTCGCCCGACTACGGCGTCATCATCCCGATCTTCTGGCAGGGTGAGCACATCGGATTCGCCGGCTGCACCGGCCACGTCTCCGACGTCGGCGGTAACTTCCCCGGCCTGTGCATGGACGTCGTCGACGTCTGGGCCGAGGGCAAGCTCATGGACTCGATGAAGATCTACGAGGCCGGAGTCCGCAACGACTACCTCATCCAGCACATCCTCGACAACGTTCGCACGCCCGAGCAGAACCGCGGTGACCTCGAAGCCCTCATCGCGTGCTCGCGCATCGGCGAGAAGCGCTTCACCGAACTGCTCGAGAAGTACGGCCTCGACACCGTCATGAGCGCAGGCGAGCGGTGGATGGACTACTCGGAGAACATGCTGCGCACCAAGATTCGGGAGATTCCCGACGGCAGCTACTCCGCGCCCATCGGTTACCTCGACGACGACGGCAAGAACCGCGGTGAGCCGTTGGCTGTGGCCGTGCGTGTTCAGGTGGAGGGCGAGGACATCCTCATCGACCTCACCGGATCCAACAGCCAGGTGCCGACGGCGTTCAACGTGCCGTTCGAGGGCTCGGTGCTCCCGGTCGCCGTGTCGGCGATCCGCACGATCCTGCTCGACGAGGACATCACCGAAGAGTTCGTTCCGCAGAACGACGGCTGCTTCCGCCCGGTCAAGGCCTACGCACCGGAAGGCACGATCTTCAACCCGGACTTCCCGGCGTCGTGCTTCGCTCGGTTCTCCCAAGTGAACCGCGTGTTCGACTCGATCAACCTGGCGCTGGCTCCGGTGCTGCCGGATCACTCCGTCGCCGGTTCCTCGGCTGCGCTGTGCGCCATCGCGTATTCGGGCATCGCGCCGGACGGCGAGTCGTACTGGGTGTACATCGAGATCAACGAGGGCTCGTACGGTGGCCGCAACGGCAAGGACGGCATGGACGCCGTCGACGCGCTGATGGCCAACACCCGTAACAACCCCATCGAGGAGCTCGAGCTCAACCACGCGATGCGGGCTCTGCGGTACGAGCTGCGTGACGAGCCGCCCGCTCCCGGTCAGTGGCGCGGCGGCATCGGTAGCGTGCGCAAGTGGCTCATGGAGACCGACACGTTCCTCGGATCCGAGGCCGACAACCGTTCCGACGCACCCGCCGGTGCGCTCGGCGGTCACGACGGTGTATCCGGCTCGTTCACGCGCAACGCGGGAACGGATCGCGAGGAAGTGTTGTACTCCAAGGTCACTCAGGAAACGATCAAGGCAGGCGACACTCTGGAGATCAAGCTGCCGTCCGGCGGTGGCTTCGGTGATCCGTTCAAGCGTGACCCGTTCCAGGTGCTCAGCGACGTCTGGGACGAGTACCTGACGGCCGAGGATGCACGACGCGACTACGGTGTCGTCGTGGATACCGAGAAGTGGGTCGTCGACGAGGACGCGACGGCGGGCCTGCGCGCAGGGAGCGCGGCCTGACCGATCTCGGCGCGGTCATCACCTGGTGTGACCGCGCCGGGAGTTCTTCGGGGCCGTTGGCGGGCATGCGCATCGGCGTCAAGGACAACATCGATGTTCAGGGCGTCGTATCGACCTGTGGGTCACGGTTTTTCGAAGACAATGTCGCGTCGGCGGATGCGGACGTCGTCACCCGGTTGATCGGGGCCGGTGCGCGAATCACGGCCAAGCTCAACATGGCGGAATTCGCCGTCGGCGTGACGTCGCAGAACACGGCCGGGCCGGTGCCGCGAAACCCGTGGGATCTCGCTCGGGTGCCGGGTGGGTCGAGTGGCGGTTCGGGATCGGCCGTCGCCGCTGGGCTCGTCGACGCGTCCCTCGGCACCGATACCGGTGGGTCCGTGCGGCTTCCGGCGTCGGCGTGCGGTGTCACGGGCCTACGTCCGACGTGGGGTGCGATCAGCAACGACGGCGTCTATCCCGTCAGCGAGGATTTCGACACCGTCGGGCCGATGGCGCGCACCGTCGACGATGTGGCGCGGCTGTTCTCGGTGCTGTCGACGACGTCGGACCTCGGAGGGACGGCGCGTCGGATCGGCGTTCCGACGGTGTTCATCACCGACGACGTCGATCCGGCGATTTCCGACGCGGTCTCCGCTGCTGCGCGTGAGTTGGCGGCTCTCGGTTACTCGCTCGTGCCGATCGAGGTGCCGGGTGCGGCGTCGGCGCAGGACATCGTCTACACGCTGATCTACTCGGATCTCGCTGCCCGCCATCGGGAGCGTCTCGAGACGTCGCCCGAGTTGTTTCAGCCGGCGACGTTGGAGCGAATTTCGTTGGGGCTGAAGATTACCGAAGAACAGCGGTTGGCGGCTCTGCGGGGCCGCGACGAGTACCGCGCCGGACTGGCAGGGTTGTTCTCGGACGTCGACGTCGTGTTGACGCCGACGATGCCGGTGGACGTGCCGCTGATCGACGGCGGTAGCGGAGTGATCGAGCAGTCGCGGCGGATGGGGCAGTTCAGCTATCCGTGGTCGCTGCACGACGGCCCGACGCTGGCCCTGCCCGTCGGGTTCCATCCGTCGTCGGGCATGCCCATCGGTGCGCAGTTGACCGCTGCGGCTCATCGCGAAGGCATGCTGTTCGAGGTGGGTTCGCGGTTTCAGGCGGCTACGCCGCACGTGCGTGCGAATGTATAGCCCGCTATACATTCGCACGCACGACGGGGTCAGTCCTTGTAGTAGACGAGCTGGTGACTGGTGGCGAGCAGCTTTTCGTCGCTGCTCCACAGCTCGGCCGTCTGATCGAAATATCCCCGGTGGAAGCGTCGCGCATGGGCGTGGGCGAGAACGTACGAATCCGCCTGTGCTGCGACGTCTTCCGTGGTGGCGAAGAAGTGGATGGTCAGCGTGATGGTGCCGGCGGGGACGTATTTGCCGCGGCGCTGGAAGACACGTGGGTAGAAGATGTCGCCCATCGACGTCAGCGCCGCGAAATCCAGTGCGCGTGAGGGTGTATCACGAACCCACAGCGAGATGGTCGAGTCCGCGGCTTCTTCTTCGACCAACGCGCCTGCCGCGAAACGCATCTCGTAGTTTCGTGCCCAGGCGATGAAGTCCGGAAAGCCGCTCTGCTCGAGTTCGGACGGTGCAGGCACGTCCGGGGGAGTGGCTTCGTCGTCGTCCCAGGTGTCGCGACGGTGACCGAACACCGCAGTCGCCGTCGTCGCGACCTCGCCGTTCTGGCTGACTTCCAAGTACCAGTGCTGATTGCTGCGGTTGGTGCGCACTGCCCGCGTCGAGATCTGGAACTCGCCCTCCGCGATCGGGCCCGCGAAGTTGATCGTGATCGAGAGCGGATCCCCGTGGCGGTCCGGGTGCGATTCGACGGCACGGACGAGCGTAGCTGCGGTGACGCCGCCGAAGGGGCCGACCATGTTGTTGTACGGCGCGGACGTGCGGCCCAGATAGACGCCGGGCTCGATGCTGGTCAGGGCCACTGCGTCGTCGAACGGGTGGGTCATTTCCATACCGTGTTGATATCACGAGCGGTGGTTATGCCACCCGTGCGTGCGAATGTATAGCGGGCTATACATTCGCACGCACGGGGCGACGGAGTCGCCCTAATCAGCGCTGGTGGTGGCTCCCAGCAGATCACGGACACGGTTGGCGACAGTGGTGAACTGCGGCTTCTCCATCGTCGAGCTGTAATCCCGCTTGTCCGGCAGGTCGACGTCGAGAATTTCGACGATCCGGCCCGGCCGTGGACTCATGACGACGACGCGGTTGGCAAGGTAGACGGCCTCGGCGACCGAGTGGGTCACGAGCATGACCGTCGTTCCGGTTTCACGCCAGATGCGGTGCAGCTCGACGTTCATCTTCTCGCGGGTGAGAGCGTCGAGCGCGCCGAACGGCTCGTCCATGAGCAGCACTTCGGGTTCGTGCAGCAACGCCCGGCACAGTGAGACTCGTTGCTGCATGCCACCGGACAGCTCGTGCGGCAGCGCGTTCTCGAACCCGGTGAGTCCGGTCATCTCGATCAGCTGGTCGGCCTTGGCGGCGGTCGCCTTCTTGCTCATGCCGCGCATCTCACCCTGTAGCAGAATGTTCTTGCGCACGGTGCGCCATTCGAGCAGGGCCGCCCGTTGGAAGACGTAGCCGATTCCTCGCTGTGGGCCTTTCACTTCGCGTCCGCCGAGACTCACGCTGCCCGAGTTCGCGTTGGTCAGTCCAGCAACGACTTTCAGGAGCGTCGACTTACCGCATCCCGACGGTCCGGCGATGGTGACGAATTCGCCTGTGCGTACGGCGAGATCGACGTCGCTGAGTGCGGTGACCTCGCCGCGCTTGGACGAGAAGCGGACGCTGAGGTCGTCGACGGCAACTGCAGTATCGGTCAGCGTCGTCCTCGGTCGTTCGAACGTGGCAGTCATGTCAGGCCTCACTGCTCGGTAGTGGTGGTGAAGGAGGAGTCCCAGTACTTCGACGGGTCCTCGGCGCTCTCGAGGAGGCCTGCGTCACTGAGAATGGAAATGGTGGACACCCAGTCCTCCTCGGAGTTGACTCCCGGCGCGTTGCCCTCGGTGTTCGGTGTCGTCAGCAGCGGAATGGTCTCCTGCCACTGCTGCAGCAGCACCGATTCGGGCGGTGTCTGTGGGTCCTTGCCAACCATCGATGCCACTGCCGCTTCGGGATTGGCAATGGCCGCCTCGAACGCCTCGCTGGTGGCGTCGACCATGGCTTGGACGAGTTCCGGTGAACGCTCGATGGTGGATTCGTTGGCGATGAGGCCGTTGCTGAAGAAGTTCAGGCCGGCATCCGAGTACTTCAGGTAGCGCATCTCGCGTCCACTCTTGTTCGCGATGTTGGGGCCCTGGTCGTGCGCGAAACCGATCAGACCGTCGACCTGACCGGACAGCATCGCCGCGATCTTGCCTGCCGAGTCGAGGCTCTGTTGCTGAATCGACCCTTCGTCGACGCCGACGGCAGCCAGGTAGGCAGGAAACGTCGTTGTCGGGGCATCGCCGGCGGACACGGCGATGGTCTTCCCTGCCAGGTCTGCCGTGGACTGGATGGGGCCGTCCGCGTAGACCTGAACTGCCGACGGCGTGGTCTGGAGGTAGACGCCGACGCTCTTGACGCGGACGCCCTTGTCGATGTTGCTCAGTACCGCGGCCGAGTCGGCCCATCCGAAGTCGGTCTGGTTGGACCCTGCGGCCTGTGCGGTCTTGGTCGATCCCTGGCCCGCGGTGATGGTGAGGTCGATCCCGTGCTTGGCGAAGATTCCCTCCTGCACTCCGTAGTAGAACGGCGCGTGCTCGCCGTACGGGTACCAGTTGAGCATCAGCGATGTTGCGGTGGTCTCGCCGTCGGTGCCCGGCGCCTTCTCCTCGGCTCCGGCGCCGCTGCAGCCGGCGAGGACGAGTGACGATGCGGCGGCGGCCGCGACGACGATGTTCTTGAGCTTCATTTCGTTCTCCGATGTTCAGACTGCGGCCGCGGATGCAGTGGATCGACGCGACGCGTGCCAGGGGATGAGGAATTTCTCGGCGATCTCGATGATCATGAACAGGATGATGCCGAGGGCCGACATGATGATCAGCGCGGCGAAAAGCATTGCGGTGTCGATGTTTCCGTTGGCCTGCAGGATGACGTAGCCGAGTCCTTCGTTGGCTCCGACGAATTCGCCGACGACCGCGCCCGTGACCGCAAGAGTGGCGGCGATCTTCAGACCCGACATCAACTGGGGCAGCGACGCCGGGAAACGCACCTTGGCGAACGTCTTCCACCGGCTCGCGCCCATGGTCGAGGTGAGTTCGAGAATCTCGGGATCGACCGAACGCAGTCCGGCCATTCCGGCGATCACGATGGGGAAGAACGCCATCAACACGGCGACGAGAATCTTGGGGCTGGCTCCGAATCCGAGCCACACGACGAAAAGCGGGGCGATGGCGATCTTCGGAATGACCTGCGCGAACAGGATGAGTGGGTACATCGTCTTCTCGAGGGACGACGAGTAGATCATCAACACCGCGACGGCCTCGCCGACCAGGGCGGCGATGACGAAGCCCGCGACGGTCTCGTACGTGGTGACCCACGTGTGGCCGGCGAGGTACGACGCATTTTCGAGCATCGTGTTCCACGTGTCGGCGGGGGACGGAAGGATATAGGGCGCAACCAGTTCGGATTCGGTCACCGCCCACCAGGCTGCAATCAGAACGGCCACGAGGGCCAGTGGCCGCCAGAGGCCGGACCAGGTGTTTCGGAACGATGGCACGGTGGATTTCAAGCTCCGTCGATGATGCGTCGGCGCGGGGTGGGACGCCGTCGGCTCAGCGGAACGGATCTCGACCGACGTTGTTACCGCCATGTGGAGTCCTCGCGTAGTAGTGGTGCGGGGCCACTGCATTACCGGGCACCGCGGTTGGAATGCGCTTTCCGAAGCTGCAGCCGAATGTAGTGTGACCGCGCCCACACTGTCAAGGGTGGGTAAAGATTACCTGCTCAGAGCACTGCTGGCGCGCAGAACGACGGTCCCGGGGGCGTACTCGTGGAGGCTTTGGCTCGCCGCGGAATCGCTCAGCGCCAACTGCACTGCGCGCTCACCGATCTCGACGAGCGACAGCGCAACGGTCGTCAGGCTCGGAAAGTGGTCACGTAGCGTCGGGATGTCGTCGAAGCCCGCGACACAGACGTCGTTCGGGACCTGCAGGCCGAGGCCTCGCCACGCGGCTATCGCGCCGATGGCCATGACGTCCGTGACCGCGAAGACGCACGGTGGTGTGCCGTGACTCGGATGCAGTTCCAGCGCCGCGGCGAGGCGTCGGGCAGCGCTGTATCCGCCGTCACGCGAGAAGTCGCCGGCCACTTCGATTTCGGGGGTCAGTCCGCGCCTGGCCAGCGCGTCGACGAAACCGTTGCGACGATCCACCGACGTGCGGATGTTGCCGGGCCCTCCGATGACGGCGAAACGCCGGTGTCCTTCGTCGACCAGCGCCTCCGCGAGTTGAGCTGACGCAGCGAAGTTCTCGGGTTCGACTGCCGCGCCGAACGGCAGCGGTTGTCCGATGACGACGACTTTCCCGTCGTTCTTGCGGTAGGCGGCGAACTCCTTCTCCAGGTCGCGGTCGAGGTCCCCGCTCTGTCGCGAGCCGGCCAGGATGATCGCGTCGGCGCGGTGCGAGATGAATGTGCTGACCGATTGTCTTTCGATGTCGAAGTCGCGCTCGGTGCTGGCCAACAGCACCAGCTTCCCCGCGGCACGTGCCTCGTTCTGTACACCGCGCACGATCGACGAGAAGTACGGGTCGGCGACGTCGTGCACCACGAGGCCGATCAGCCCCGTCGACGAGCGGGCAAGTGCCTGGGCCTGGGCGTTCGGAACGTAGCCGAGATCGGCCGCGGCGGCTCGAACGCGATCGGCGACGCCCTCGCCGGGGATGCGAGAGGACCCGTTCAGGACTCGTGACGCGGTTGCCTGCGAGACGCCCGCAGCTGCCGCGACGTCCTGCAATCTGACTGCCGCCATGCGTTTTTCCCTCCCGGTGTTGACCGATCGACGTGGACAGCATAGCGTGGAAAGCGCATTCCGAAGCTGACTTACTCGCTCGACGCGTGCTGGGACTTCTCGTCCGCACTGCATCCGGAACACCTTCCAAGAAAAGGCACCTCCTATGCTCAACTCCACTCGTACCCTGCGCATCGCCATGAACGGCGTCACCGGCCGCATGGGCTTCCGTCAGCACTTCCTGCGTTCCATTCTGCCGATTCGCGAGCAGGGCGGCGTTCTGCTCGAGGACGGGACGCGAGTTCAGGTCGAACCGATTCTGGTCGGACGCAACGAAACCAAACTCCAGGAACTGTGCGCTCAGTACGGTGTCGCCGAGTACAGCACCGACTCCGCTTCGGTCATCGACGACGCCAGCATCGACATCTATTTCGACGCACAGGTCACGTCGCGTCGTGCCGAGGCCCTGGCGTCGGCGATGAAGGCCGGCAAGCACATCTTCACCGAGAAGCCGACCGCGGAGACTCTGACGGAGGCCATCGAACTGGCGCGTATCGGACAGAACGCGGGCATCACCGCGGGCGTCGTGCACGACAAGCTGTATCTGCCCGGGCTCGTGAAGCTGAAGCGGCTCGTCGACGAAGGCTTCTTCGGACGCATCCTGTCGCTGCGCGGCGAGTTCGGCTACTGGGTGTTCGAAGGAGACGGCCAGCCGGCGCAACGTCCCAGCTGGAATTACCGAGCCGAGGACGGCGGCGGCATCATCATCGACATGTTCTGCCACTGGAACTACGTGCTCGAAGGCATCCTCGGCAAGGTCGAGACCGTCACAGCGAAGGCCGCGACACACATCCCGACGCGGTGGGACGAGCAGGGCCGTGAATACGCCGCCACCGCCGACGATTCCGCGTACGGGATCTTCGAGCTCGAGAACGGCGTTGTCGCACAGATCAACTCGTCGTGGGCTGTGCGTGTGTTCCGCGACGAGCTCGTCGAGTTCCAGATCGACGGAACGCACGGTTCGGCCGTGGCGGGCCTGCGCAACTGCGTCGCACAGCACCGTTCGCACACCCCGAAGCCGGTGTGGAACCCGGATCTGCCTGTGACGGAACCGTTCCGCGACCAGTGGCTCGACGTGCCCGCGAACGCGGACCTGGACAACGGGTTCAAGCTGCAGTGGGAGGAATTCCTGCGTGACGTCGTCGCCGAGCGACCGCACCGTTACGGCCTGCTGTCCGCGGCACGTGGCGTTCAGCTGGCCGAACTCGGTCTGAAGAGCTCGGCCGAAGGTCGCCGTCTCGACGTTCCGGAGATCACGCTGTGACCGCACTGTCTGCCGACCTGTCGATTGCCCTGCCGGGCAGAGGCATTCACGTACTCGGCGAGCCGGGGGACTGGACCAAGCCCACGGCTGCGTTCAGCTCGCGCATCGCGTACGCCGCCGCGCACGTCGTTCCGCGTGCGACAGCCGACAACACTCCCGGTGCTCTCGCGGACATCGACTGGGATGCAACCCTGGCGTATCGGCACGAACTGTGGTCGTACGGACTCGGAGTCGCGGATGCCATGGACACCGCCCAGCGCGGCATGGGCCTGGACTGGGCGGCGACGGCCGAGCTGATCCGGAGATCGGGTGCCGAAGCGGCGCGCGTCGGCGGCCTGCTCGCCTGCGGCGCCGGTACGGATCAACTCGATCTCGCGGCGTTGCCGTCGGGCAAGGAGGGTCTTGCTGCGGTGCTGGATGCGTATCGCGAGCAGATCGCAGTCGTGACCGAAGCCGGGGCGAACGTGATCATCATGGCCTCGCGCGCGTTGGCTCGCGTCGCGACCTCGCCCGAGGACTATCTGCACGTGTACTCCACACTGCTCGACGAGGTCGACCGACCGGTCATCCTGCACTGGCTCGGAACGATGTTCGACCCCGCGCTGGAAGGGTACTGGGGCAGTGCGGACATCGACTCCGCCACTGCGACTTTCCGAGATCTGATCGCGGCGCACTCCGGCAAGGTCGACGGCGTCAAGGTCTCGTTGCTCGACGCAGGGCACGAGATCGCGTTGCGTCGAGCGCTCCCGCCGGGCGTCAGGCTCTACACCGGAGACGACTTCAACTACCCGGAACTGATCGTCGGCGACGACCTCGGTCACTCCGACGCGTTGTTGGGCATCTTCGCAGGAATTTATCCCGCGGCGTCGACGGCATTGCAGGAGCTCGATCGTGGCAATGTCGAACGCGCAGAGGAGATCCTGCGGTCCACACAGGAACTCGGGCGGCACATCTTCGCGGCACCGACGTACTACTACAAGACCGGGATCGCGTTCCTGTCGTGGCTGAACGGCAAACAGGCCGGGTTCTCGATGGTCGGGGGACTTGCGTCGGGCCGAAGCGTCGAACATCTGTCGACGCTGTTCGTTCTGGCCGACCGCGCCGGATTGCTCCTCGATCCATCGCTCGCGGTGTACCGCATGGGGCTGTTCCTGGAACTGAACGGAGCTTCGTCGTGACCCTCTCTGCCTACGATCTCGACAATCCCTACGCTGCACTGTCTCTCAACACGAAGACCGTCAACAGGTGGACGCTGAAGGAAGCGATCGACGGCGCAGCGCGGGCCGGGCTCGGGGGGATCGGGCCGTGGCGCGACCGGGTCCAGGAGGCAGGCGTCGCACGGGCAGCAAAGATGCTGTCCGCCGCGGGACTTCGCGTCTCGAGCCTGTGCCGTGGCGGCTTCCTGACGGCCATCGACGACGACGGTCTCGAGGACAACCGCCGAGCGCTCGACGAAGCCGCCGAGCTCGGCGCACCCGAACTCGTGATGGTGATGGGCGGCATTCCCGATCGCGACTTGATCGGTGCCCGGGCCCGCGTCGAGGAGCGCCTGGCGCTACTCGTGCCGTACGCGCTCGAGCGGGGCGTGCGCATTGCGTTGGAGCCGTTGCATCCGATGTTCGCTGCCGATCGCGCCGTGATTTCGACTCTCGGACAGGCACTGTCGATGGCCGAGCCGCATCCGGTAGAAGCCGTCGGAGTCGTCGTCGACACGTTCCACGTCTGGTGGGACCCGGACCTGCGGTCGCTCATCGAGACCGCCGGGCAGCGTGGTCGCATCAGTTCGTATCAGGTGTGCGACTGGCTCGTTCCGATGGAGGCCGACCCGCTGTTGTCCCGCGGCATGATGGGCGACGGTGTCATCGACTTCGCATCGATCGGAACCTGGGTGCGCGACGCCGGATACCGCGGCGACGTCGAGGTCGAGATCTTCAACGCACAGGTGTGGGCCACGGACGGCGACCAGGTCGTCGAAACGATGAAGCAGCGGTACCGGGATCTGGTGCTACCCGCGTTGGCGCCTGCGGGCGGCTGAGCCGCCCGACCCCACGTGCGTGCGAATGTATAGCGGGCTATACGGCGGTCTCAAGCAGTCATCGCAACGTGCCTGATCATTGAGGGATGGTTGCGATGGGACGTCCGGTGTACACCCATGAGGTGCGGATGCTGTTCTGGGTTCTGTTGGG